>NZ_JBHYMK010000024.1:0-104602 GCF_042743065.1 Streptomyces sp. NPDC058872 | reverse complement strand
CGCCCCACACCATCGGGTGGGGCGCCCTCGCGCGTACGGAACGGACGCGGTTCAGCCCGCGAGCAGCTTCTTCACCGCGGCGGCGACCCGGCCGCCCTCGGCCCGACCGGCCACCTTCGGGTTCACGATCTTCATGACGGCCCCCATGGCACGCGGGCCCTCGGCGCCCGCGGCCTCCGCCTCCTCGACGGCAGCGGCGACGATCCCGTCGAGCTCCTCGTCACTGAGCTGCTTCGGCAGGTACGCGTCGAGCACGAGGCCCTCGGCCTTCTCCCGCTCCGCAGACTCGGCACGACCGCCCTGGGCGAAGGCGTCCGCGGCCTCGCGGCGCTTCTTCGCCTCCTTCGCGATCACCTTCTGCACCTCGTCGTCGGAGAGTTCGCGCTTGGTCTTGCCCGCGACCTCCTCCTTGGTGATGGCGGCGATGGTCAGCCGCAGGGTCGAGGAGCGGAGTTCGTCGCGCTCTTTGATCGCGGCGTTGAGGTCGTCCTGGAGCTTGGCCTTGAGCGTGGTCATGGGGACAAGTGTGGCAGGTGCCCCAGCCGTACCGCCCGCGCATTTCGGCCCAGCGGGTCTGCGACGATGGGGAGATGCGCGCACGGTACGGCACCCCCCTGAAGATCACGGCAGGCCTCACGGCGACGGCAGCCGCCGGACTCGTCTACTCCGCGGGCTTCGAAGCCCGCTCCTTCCGGCTTCGCCGCGTGACGGTGCCCGTCCTCCCGCGCGGCATGCGCGACCTCCGGGTCCTCCAGGTCTCCGACATCCACATGGTGAGCGGCCAGCGCAAGAAGCGGGCCTGGCTGCAGTCCCTCGCGGGGCTGCGCCCGGACCTCGTCGTCAACACCGGCGACAACCTCTCCGACACCGAGGCCGTGCCCGAGGTGCTCGACGCGCTGGGACCGCTGATGGAGTTCCCCGGCGTGTACGTCTTCGGCTCCAACGACTACTACGGGCCCCGCCCCCGCAACCCCGCCCGCTACCTGCTGGAGAAGGTGCAGGGACGCCACGGCCTCAACGGCAACAAGCCCGTCGTCGGCGCCGTCCACAACCCGTGGGAGGACATGCGGGACGCCTTCGACGCGGCCGGCTGGGTGGACCTCACCAACACCCGCGGCCGGCTGAAGCTGCCGCAGGCCGAACTCGCCTTCACCGGCCTGGACGACCCGCACATCAAGCGCGACCGGTACGAGCACGTGGCCGGCGGCCCGGACGACTCCGCCGACTTCACCGTGGGCATCGTGCACGCCCCGTACCTGCGCGCGCTCGACGCCTTCACCGCCGAGGGGTACGAGCTGATCCTCGCCGGGCACACCCACGGCGGACAGGTGTGCATCCCCTTCTACGGGGCGCTCGTCACCAACTGCGACCTCGACACGGACCGGGTCAAGGGACTCTCCACGCACACCGTCGCCAACCGCACCTCCTACCTGCACGTCTCGGCGGGCTGCGGCGCCAACCGGTACACCCCGGTCCGCTTCGCTTGCCCTCCCGAGGTCACCCTGCTCACCCTGACCGCACGCCCCTGAGCACTTAACGTGGGGGCATGCTCACGCCCCGCACCGCGGCCGCATCGGCCGCCGCGACCACGCCCTCCATCGAGCGGCGCCCCATCGCGGCGGCCTTCCGCGGACTGATCGCCCTGACCGCGGCGACGGGGCTGGCCATCGAGTGCGCACACGGAAACGTCCTCGTCGTCCTGAGCTTCTTCACCATCTGGTCGAACATCCTGGTCGCCGTCGTCCTGGGCCGGGGCGCCTTCCGGGCCTGGACCCGCCGCCCACCGCTGCCCGCGCCGTGGACCGGCGGGGCGCTGCTCTGCATCTCGGTCGTCGGCCTCGTCTTCCACCTGGTGCTCGACAACGGGGCCAGCGAGTTCAACCAGGCCGCCGAGATCGCCCGCCTGACCGGAGCGAGGGCCGTCGCCAACCAACTCCTGCACACCGTGACCCCGATCGGCACGGCCCTGGACTTCTTCCTGCTCACGGCTCCCGGCGCGCTCCGCTGGCGCCACGCGGCCCAATGGCTCGCCGCTCCGGGCCTCTACTTCGCGTTCTCCCTGGTCCGCGGCGCGCTGCTCTCCCCCGATGCACCCACCCGCTACACCTACCCCTTCCTCGACGTGACCGCCCACGGCTACACGGGCGTCCTCACCCACGCCGTGGTCCTCGGAGCGGCCTTCTACGTCCTCGGCCTCGCGATCGTGGGACTGGACCGCATCCGACCTGTGCCGCGGCGCCTCGGATAGCGGATTTCGCCTGAGCGCGCGCGTGGGCTAAAGTAATCGATGTCGCCGCGACGTGAAGAACAAAGCAGCGACATCGGGGTGTAGCGCAGCTTGGCAGCGCGCTTCGTTCGGGACGAAGAGGTCGTGGGTTCAAATCCCGCCACCCCGACAGCCGAAATACCAGGTCAGGGGCCTGATCCGCGAGAGCGGGTCGGGCCCCTGAGTGGTTTCCGGGGCCGCCTTGGGAGCCGTTTGGGAGCCGAGTCCAGAAACCTGACCCCCACGCCTCCGTGGCCGCCCTGCTCGCCGCTCCCAGTCACCGCTTGTTGGCGGCCTTCGGCATCCCATCCAACCTGTAGGGGCAGTCATCCACTCTGCGCAAACTGATCCAGCTCGTCCTCGTCCAGGTAGTCCCACCGGCGCCGATAGAAAGCCCTGGCAGCTCGCACCTCCAGCCATGCGTCGTAGTCCTCGTCCTGGCGGAG
This sequence comes from Streptomyces sp. NPDC058872, assembly GCF_042743065.1. Taxonomy (NCBI): domain Bacteria; kingdom Bacillati; phylum Actinomycetota; class Actinomycetes; order Kitasatosporales; family Streptomycetaceae; genus Streptomyces; species Streptomyces sp. NPDC058872. The sequence goes on along the minus strand of NZ_JBHYMK010000024.1, from coordinate 101,890 downwards.
TTGCCCGGTCTTCCGCTTGATCCTTTCGTCGCGATCACGACGTTCAAGAAACGCGTTAACGGCGGGGTCTCCATCTGGGCATACACACCCACCGGGCCAGGTCGGCGCAGGGTCCCTGCTCGTCGCGATCCGGCTCAGTGCGATACGCCAGCCCATGGAAGCAGCTTCGGTGACAGCGAAGGCGTACAGGAGGACTGTCAACTGCTCCGAGGTGGGCAGGACGCACCCAGCTAAGATCAGCCGGCATGTCGATCGCGGCACACGGTGTCCACGAGCAGCGGTCTCTCGTTCGATCTCGCGAAGAGACGGTTGGCCTACCCTCGCGCGGAGCCTCGCTAGGCCCTGGCCGAGAGCCTCTGGCGTACGGATCTGTCGAAGCCGACGCCCCTGGTCTGTCCGAAGTGGACGAGCCTCCTCAATGGCCGCAGCCTTCCACAGTTGACGGGCTCGCCCCACACGATGCTGACGCGCCTGGTGATCGGCGCGATCACCAACTGCGCGAGCATAGGCTTCCACGACCTGGAGCCGAGGAAGCCGAGACCCAGTGACTGCTTGGCTGAGCGTCGAAGCTCCGCAGTAGTAGGGCTTGGGCCCTGTACGCCTCGCCATCTCGCGGTAAGTGACGCGGCTCGTAGCCTTAAGCTCACGCAGATATTCCACCAGTTCGCGCAGTCGAGGCCCCGCACCGACGTCGATGCTCTTGGCGCAGCGACCCACTGCTACGAACCCTGTTCTGCCCTGGCACAAGCAGTGCGATGACCGACCAGCAACTCGACCAGGGCTGCGGCCAGTGCTGCGGCCGTACCCGAAACCGCGTGGTCAGGGCCAGCGTGAACAGCTAGCACTGATACGAGTACGACGATCACGACCAGCACTGGCGGCGTAGCCCACAGCCCCTCCGGGGACCCCGTAGAACAGAAGATGTACGCGGCGAATGCGCCATCGCGCGAAGGAAAACTGGACATGATGCCCTCCAGAAGTGAGTCTGAGGATTGACGCCTCAACTGCACTGAATGTGCAGGGGCTTGGGGCCACAAACGCCCCCGTCGATGACTCGATCGTCTCAGGCTCACAGACCCTGGGGCCACACCCCAGGGTGTGGCCAGACTGTGGACGTCTGCACTCGAATCAAAAGGCTGGCTCGCCTCCCTCCTGGTCAGCACCCTTTTCAAGGAATTTTGATCCGATCTTGTCCAGGGCCACCCTTACCGCTGGCGGGGCCTGACGGCCGGGCTCCCCACAGCGTCGATCCAGCCTGGCTGTCGCCACGGGCGCAGCACACCGGTCTGCCTTGAGGGCCCCGCTGACTCCTGAGTAGGCACCCCGGGCGTGGGTCCGATGCCCCGCGCACATGTGGCCGCCTCACTCCATGAACACCTTCGGCCGCCGGAAGCATGGGCACCCGGCATCCTGAATCGGACATCGCCCCAGCACGAACACAGATCGAACATCGTGTGGTTCCAGCCGAGGACGAGAGCTGCTGGGGCAAGCCCTTGAAGCCACCAACTCATCACTCAGGCCACATGACGCCACTACCGATTGTCAACACTTGCTCATCGGCCACCTCACCAAAAGACCGATTTCCCGTCTGTCCTTCCCCTTGATCACCCTCGTACGGTGAAGCCCGTTTTTGCCCGCGTACATGCCGGTCGCACCTACCGATGGGAATTGCGGCTGTCGTACGGGCTCAGGGGGAGGAAGCACGCACATGGACCCGTTGGCATTTCCCGTCCTTGCCGGAACGCTGCTGACCGAGGCGGTCAGGTTTCTCTTCGACCGAGCGAGTGCCGTGTTGGACCGGCGTGCAGGTCGAGTACCAGTGGAAGAGCCGGAGCAAGTGCCGGAGCAGCCGCAGCCCCTGCTGGTCAGGGCCCCCGCACTCACTGACGAGCGCGTCACACGCATCACCGGGGCCCATGGCGCGCTCCGCGTCTATCTGTCGCGGCCCGAGTTCCTCCAGGGCGATGACAACGAATTGCGGGAGCTTCTGGGACGCCTTCGTCGGGACCTGGAGGAGGTGTACGGGCGCCGCTTGCCCTTCGGCGACGAGAAGGAGGCGGACCGGCCCGGGGTGGAGGTCTCGCAGAGGGCCGACTCCCTTCGTGGCAAGCAGGTCGGCATGCGCGTCGGCGGCGACATCACGGAACGCGGACGGGCACGCGTCGATCAGGAGGCCGGGACCATCGAGGAGACAGGCGAACAGATCGGCATCGAAGTAGAAGGCACGATCGGCTGAGGCAGGCGGCAACAGCATGAGCTTCGATTACAGCCCTGCTGGAGAGCGCCCGCCGCAGGCCCTGTCCACGGAAAGCGACGGGCGAGAGGGCGAGCAGCCGGCACCCTGGGCGCAACCCTCGTCGGGACCGCAGAATCCAACTACCGAACCGAGCAGCCTGCCCGAGCTGCCACCTTTCCCTCCCGACCCGCCCAGCAACGATGCGTCGACCGTGTCGGCAATCAAGGCGTTGGCAGAGACCGCGGACGCCGAGCGCCCCTCCGACGACAGCGTCCCGCGGCGGCCTACGGTGTGGACACCGACGCGCGACGCGGTGGAGGCGGTCGGGCAGGCCGCCGTGCTGCAACGGGCCTTCATCAACAACGGCGAACAAGTCGGCACGAAGTACGTGTACGAGCAGACCCTCGACTCGCACGCCCCGATCTCGCCCGAGTACCTGGCCGTAGTCCACGAGGTGTATGCCGAGCCCCGTTACGAGGACCGACTGGCGCCCAGCTCCTTTAAGCAAGCTCTTGAAGCCCTGCGTGCGGCAGGCTCCGTCCTGGTCATCAGCCGCCCGCCGAACAGCAGCCGGACCTTCACCGCCTACGCATTGCTCGCTCATCTCCTGGACGACGGCGTCATCGCCGAAGTGCGGCCGCTGCCCTTCGGCGGCTCCAAGCACTTCCCGACCAGGCGCCTTCCACACGACCGCCGTTGCGGGTACCTGCTGGAACTTCCGCCTGACGAGGATGACTTCGCGGTCGAGGAATCCTTCGGGGCCAACCTCAACAAGCTCGTCGAGCGCCTCCAGCGGCGTGACTGCCGACTGATCGTCCTCACTCGCCCCGAGCAGTGGAGGCGCATAAGCCATGGGGCGCCGGACGGCGTCGCCCCGGAGTTGGGCATGGTGGATCCGCGCGACATCGCCGAGCGGTGGCTACTCGGGCAGGAGCCCGACTTTCCAGCAGATCAGTGGCTTGATCACCTGAACATCAAGCCACTTCTTACCGGCCAAGCCCCAACCGATGTGCTCAACCTCGTGCACCTCATGTTGGAAGAGCACCGGGCAGCCCAATCCGCAGCCGCAGATGCATCCGACCCAGGCCAGGCGCTCAAGCATCAGCGGGGCGGTTCGCCCCGCCTGACGTTCGATGAGCAAGTGGCCAACGTTGCGGCTGCCCACAGCAACTGGGAAGACGCGCTGTACATGTGGCACGAGCCCGAGGGGCGCTCCCGTACCAGCTTCGAGCGCAACTTCCTGCTGGCTGCGGCTGTTCTGCGCGGCGATCCGGTCGGACATGTCTACGCCAGGGCGGCGAAGCTGACCGAACAGCTCGACAGCGCAAAGGTCGAGGTGGACGGACAGCGGGAACCCGGAGTCATCGCCATGACGAGGGCCATCGGAGCAGAGCGCGAGGATGACGGCACCCTCACCTTCACCCGCCCGCACTGGGACGACGCCGTCATCGAGTACTTCTGGAACGACCGCCCTCTGGCCCGCACCACGTTCTTGAAGTGGCTCGCACAGGCACCTGTCCTCGACACCAACACGAGCAGGGAAGCCCTGGAGATCATCAGCAGGGATGGTCGGCTTGCCCTGGCAGAGCGCGTGGGCCAGTTCGCTCTGCAATGGGCCGTTCGCCACCGGCGTCAGACGCCGCTGGAGCGGATAGTCGAGGAATGGTACAAGCACGGAACCCCCAAGGAGCTGTGGCCGCTGGCCGTTGAACTCCTGGACTCCGCAGCCATCCACGCAGCCAGCGCTCCCTACATCCATTCGATGCTGCTCGCCTGGTCGAATCGAAGCCAGCCCCACCTGCAGAGAGCCGTTGTAGAAGTGTGTACGGGCGCGTTCGGCCGTCGGCATACCGCCAAGGCGCTGCGTCGACTCAGGAATGTGGCAGCGCAAGGTCGTCCCGACGTGCTCGACGCGTTGCGCGATGCGGTACGCGTCCTATGGGAGGACGCCACCGTACGGCAGATGTTGTTCGGGTATGTCGTCGATTGGTGCAAGTCGGACACGACGAGCCAGACCGTTGGGCACCGCACGTTCACCGCGCTGGCCCTGAACTCCCCGCCCGAGGCAGCCGGCCTTCCGCCGCTCCTCCAAGCCATGTTTGAGGAGACTCCCGACGAGGAGGACTCCTTCCGCCCCACTGTGCAAGGACTTGTGACGGGCTGGCGCACCCTGCTGCGCCAGGCCGCGGGGCCGACAGGGGAACGCGACCTCGACAAAGCCGTCTTCACGTGGCTTGATGCGGCACTGGAACGGCACGAACTCAGGCCGGTCGTCTTCGACACGCTGCGCCAGGCCGTGAACGTTCCAGGTACCGAAGGGCCAATCCTTCGCGAAACTCTGCGCACCTCCGCCCAGTGGTGGGTACAGGGCCAGGACCGCCCTTACACCGAGGAGAAGGAAGACCTCAAACGCGAACTGTCCGCTCTGCTCGACCAAGACCTCATCGCCCGGCGTAATCAGCCGGTCGTGTCTCAGCCCGCCTCGCCAAGCACTCCCGGTGATGAGCCTCAGGACGATGCGGGGGTCGACGCCGCATGAGACGCCGGACCGCCAGGGCTCCTGCCCCGATGACAGAAGACGACGCCAGGTGGACGTCCGTCTTCACGGACCGTCTCAAGAGCATGGACCCGTTGCTGTTCTTCACCGTCGAGATCCGGGTGACCTGGCGCCGCGCCGACGCCACCACGCCGGCGAATCGGCATACAGCTCCACGCCTTGCGAGGAGAGCGATCGAGAAGGCGGCCGAGCTCTGTGACGTCCTCCGCCCCGAAGCCGCTGAGCAGGACATCACCATCGCCGTTCGGACACAGCTGCCCCTCATGGCCGACGGTGTGGTGGTCACCGATGTGCACGTACGCATCAGCGTGGACGACACCACGCGGACTGCCGGTCTCCACTCGGAACGCGTGCAGCAGGAGTACCGGCGGCAGAAGGAACACATCCGGCGCGACCACGAGCTGGACGAGCTGGCACGACGGCAGGTCCGAGCCCGCGAGGCGTTCCTCCGGGAGGAGATCCTCGCCAACCCGGCCGCCGCCCGACTCTATGGGCTTCTGGAGGGGGCGTCGCAGCACTGGTCCCGACTCGGAGGTCCGCCGACGGGCACCGACCTCAACGACCTGGTGCGAGAGGTGCAGCAGTGGCAGCCAGGACAGCAGTGGGTGACGGTGGCACAGCTGCTCCACAACTTCGTTGCCGGCCTGACGGAGGAAGGCCGCAGAGAACTGCTCACCCTCCTTGTCGACGCTGTCCGCGCGTTCGGCGACGAGCACACCGCCCACCACCTCGCACTCCTCTCGGGTGAGGTGCGGTGAAGACGGCGGCACTGCGCTGGGTGCTTGACCCTGTCACCAGTGTGTTGGCTCTGCGGCTGCGCGTACGGGAGCGTGGTCGCTTGTCCTATGACGCCGCCTGGCGCCTTGCACGGGTCATGCGGCATCCAGACGAGATGGGCTACCGCCTTCACGGCCACCGCAGCGACGATACTTAGTGGGAATCAATCAGCGCATGGCGAGACGTGCCCGCAGCAAGTCGTTGAGTACGCGCACCGGTGACGTGGGGCACATCGCCAGGCGAGCATCGAGCGCCGCCTCCCACTGTTCGGTCAGGCCGGCCATGAGGCGGCGGCGCATGCCCGGGGTGACGTGGGCGTAGCGGGCCGAGACGGAGCCGTCGATGTGGCCCATGCGCTCGTCCATGAGGACCTTCTCGGTGCCGAGGTCCTCCATCATCGTCCGGTGGGTGTGGCGCAGGCCGTGGGGCGTGAGGCCCTTGGCGATGGGGACCCAGCAGGCGTCTGCTCGATCGGTGGCGTTGCGGCCCCGGGACGGGACGCCGGGCCACGGTTCGCCGAGGAGCGGGACGGGGCGGGCCTCCTGGGGTGCCTTCTTCGGGTACCAGCCGGAGACCGCCGGCGTGAACAGCCAGGTGGCGAAGCCGTTGCGGCGCCAGTGGGCCGCATGCTCGGACACCGTGCCGCCGCGTATGAAGCCGAGGTCCGCGATGGCCTGCTCCACCTTCGCCCGGGTGGCCTCGGCGACACGGGCGGGGTGGTTGAGGACGTTGGACACCGTGCCCGTGGAGACGCCGGCGCGGCGGGCGACGTCGGCGAGCTTGGCTCCCTGGTGGCCGCCGGTACGGGCAGCGCCAAGACCTCGATAGACGTAGCTCTTGCCGTGGCAGGGGCACGGCGTCGGCTTCATACGGGCGATGTGGTTGGCGACGAGGGCGGAGAGCCAGTCCGGCGAGTCGATGGTGCGGTAGCTGTCGTCCTTAGGCGGGACGCGCACCAGCTCGCCGGTGTCCAGCTCGTACAGCTGCCACTCGACCCGGAAAGATCCGGGCCGGGCGAACTCCATCTCCAGCCCGACCATTTCGGCCCAGCGCATCCCGGTGTAGCCCTTCTGCACCACGGCGACGAACTCGTCATCGCGGCCGGAGAGCAGGGAAGCCCGTTCGGCGGCCAGCAGGATGCCGAGCGCGTCGGTGATGACCTTCTCCGGGCCGCGGTCGCGCGAGCGGCCGGCGCGCTTGCCACGCCCGCGCCGCCTGGCGGCCGGATTGGACGTGATGAGCCCCTCGTCAATCGCGTCCTCGAGGATCAGGTGAAGCGTCGAGCGCCAGGTCTTGACGCTGGAGGCCGCGTACACGGCCCGCTCCTTTTTCTCCCACAGCTCGACGTCCGAGCGCAGGATGCCGGCGAGCGCCTTGTCCTCGAAGTCGGGGAGCAGGTGCTCCTCGATGTGGCGCTTGTAGTTCTGCATCGTCGACGCGGCCAGGTCCTGGGCCTCGTACCAGCGGCTCGCGTACTCGCCGAAGGTCTCCTGGCCCAGGGCCGGATCGCGCCAGTCGCCTCGCCGGTACTTGTTCTCGGCCTCGCTCGCAGCGCGCTGGGCCTCGCCCTTGGTGGCGAACCTGATCGCCTTGCCGCTGTCGTCGACGACCGTGAGGTGCTTGCCGGGCGCGACCTTGTAGCGGCCGCGCCAGTAGTTCGCGCGCTTCTCCGCGAATCCCATGTGTTCCTCCCCTCCTCCTGCGTCGCTTCTTAGGCGGCGGTCCCGAACTGGTCCTGGCGGGCTCGGCGTGGCGGCCGGGCGCGGAGACGGCTCGTGGGCAGAGGTACCGCGGGGAGAGATGTGGGACTGGGAGCGTTCATTTTCGGGACAGCGGCAGTCACAACAGGGGTGCTGGGGACCGCCGGACGGGCCTCGTGCATGCGGATGATCTCCGCGAGGTGGTCGCCGGTGAAGCGGTAGGCGCGGCCGACCCTGGTGTACGGGATCAGCCGTCGGCGGGCGCGGTCCTTGACCCACCAGGCGGAGCAGCCGAGCACGGCGGCGACATCTTCCGGGAGGTAGAGGCGCGGCGGGGCCGTTTCGGCGTGCGGGGGCTGTACGCGGGCGTGGGGTATCGCGGCGTGGCGCAAGCGGGGTCCTCTCCTGGCCTCGACTGATGGGGCGGCAACCCCGGCCGGGCCGGTGTCGTTCAGGGACGGGATGGGCGTGTGATGCGGCCGGGGCCTGGGGTTTGCGGTCCAGGACGGCCTGAAGGAGCGGGTTACGGCTGGGGCGGCAGGCCGAACTCCTCCTGGTTGATCTTCATCATGCTCTCGGCGATGGCGTTGCTGACCACCGCGTTGGCTTCCTCGCGGATGTCCGGGTGCTCGTCGAGGTAGGCGATGAGTTCGGCGTTGACGCGGCGGTGCGCGTGCTGGGCGCGCTGGGCGGCCGCGCTGGCGGCCACGACGGTGTCGATCAGCTCCATGGCGCGGCCGGCGGCGGCCAGGGCCGGCGGGCCGACGAGGTTGGACAGTGACACCCCGAAGACCTCAGCGAAGCCGATGGCCTCGTCGAGGTTGATGCGGCGCTTGCCGTTCTCGATCCGCCATACCGCCGACGGGTTCATCTCGTAGCCAGCCTCGTTGAGGCGGTCGGAGAGCGTGGTGGTGCTCCAGCCACGGTTTTCGCGCTCGGCCTTGATCCGCTTGGCGGCGTTGTCCTCGCCCTTGAGCAGGACACCCTCGGATGCGTCCTCGCCGTCGTCGTCAGGCATTAACCCCTCCTTCCTCTCGCAGCATGTCCCTGCAATTCGCAGCAGCCTAAACAGTACACCACGCTCTGCCGCTTGCATAGCCGCTCTGCGTGTGGCATGGTTGTTGTGCTGGACCGCTGCTGTCCGCAGGAGACCGCCAGCACCTAGCCAGACATGCAAAAAGCCCCCCAGTGCTTGCGACACCGAGGGGCTCAAAGCGCAAACCTCACGCCGCCCATCCCTGAACGACTAGCTGCAAGGCCGGGATTGCCGTCCCGTATGGCCCGCAGATTGAGGAGCTCGATGTCCAGTATGGACGAAGCCACCCCGAACACGCCATCGCTTCCCGTCGAGTGGCCGCCACCCGCCGTACCCGGCCAGCCAGCCGTCCCCGCGCCCACCCCGGACCCCGAGGGCGTAGAGGTTCTGGACCTGCTCCGGGAGACGATCCAGCGCTACGTCGTGATGCCGAGCGACGAAGCGCTGACCGCGACCACGCTGTGGGCGGCGGCGACCCACCTGCAGACGGTGTGGCAGCACGCGCCGCGCCTGGCGGTGGTCGGTCCGGCCAAGCGCTGCGGGAAGTCGCGGCTGCTCGAAGTCCTGATCGAGGCGGTTCACGAGCCGCTGATCACGGTCAACGCCTCCGCCGCCGCGATCTTCCGGTCGATCGGCGAGGGCGACCCGCCCACGCTCCTGGTGGACGAGGTCGACACGATCTTCGGCAGCGCGAAGGTCGCGGAGAAGAACGAGGAGATGCGCGGCCTGCTCAACGCCGGCCACCAGCGCAACCGGCCCACCCTGCGCGTCACCGGCCCCAACCACGAGGTGGTCAAGTTCGACACCTTCGCCATGGCCGCCCTCGCCGGCATCGGCGACCTCCCCGACACGATCATGGACCGGTCCGTCGTCATCCGCATGCGCCGCCGAGCCGAGACCGAGAAGGTCAGCTTCTGGCGGTACGGCCGCGACGACCTGGCGGTCCGCGAGCTCCGCACGCGGCTGGCGGCCTGGCTGGCCTCCGTACGCGAGAAGGCACTCGCCCTGGAACCGAAGATGCCGGTCGAGGACCGTGCCGCAGACACCTGGGCGCCGCTGGTCAGCGTCGCCGACCTCGCTGGCGGACACTGGCCCGTCCTGGCCCGCACCGCGTGCACGGCCATGACCGACTACGAGGCCGGGCGCGACGAGGACGGCGGGCTGAAGATCCGCATCCTCGCCGACATCCGCCGCGCCTTCGCCTCCGAAGGCGACCAGCCGGCACTCCGCACCGGCCGCCTCCTGGAGATCCTCAACGCCGACCCCGAGGCACCCTGGGCCGAACACAGCCCCAACGGGCTCACCCCGCGCGGCCTGCAGATCCTGCTCCAGGACTACGGCATCAAGTCGGCCAACCGCCGCTTCCCCGGCGGCCACCAGGCCAAGGGCTTCACCCACGCCCAGTTCACCGACGCCTGGACCCGCTACTGCCCTCCCAAGGCAGCCCCCGCCCTCCCCGCCGAACCCGGCGCGTGACCCTCCCCGACTCGTCCCACCCGTCCCCGCGCAGGTCAGCGCGGGGACGAGTCACCAACCCGCAACGAGTCGACTCGACATCACCGCCCCACCCGTACCTGCCCTGACCAGCGGCGGGACGAGTGGGACGAGTCCCCACCGCCCACGGCTGCCCACGCCACGGCGGCCACGGCCTTCCCCACCCTGGAGACCACCCCCTTGCACTTCCCTGCCCCAAGCGCCCCGGCAGCGATACGCGCCATCCGCGCCCGCATCGCGCGGCTCACCTCGGCCCCCGAGGGCGAGGCCCTCAGGCAGAACGACGATCGCCGAGCGCCCGCACCCGCTGAGGGTCGTCGCGTGAACCGCGCGGGACGCATCACCCTCGTCATCGGCCTGGTGGCCGTCGTCCTCATGGCCTTCCGGGTCTCGTGGAACGCGCTGTCCGACGTGGCCCGCGCCATCGGCGCCGACTCCACCGCCGCCCTGCTCTACCCGATCGTGGTCGACGGCCTGATGGCCCTCGCGCTGATCGCCACGCTCGTGCTGACCGGAGCAGACCGGAAGTTCGCGCTGCGGGTCCTGGCGACCTACACGATCGCCAGCCTCCTGCTGAACTACGTGCACGGCCTCGTTCCGGCGCTGCACACCGACTCGGTCCAGTGGGGCCGACTGACCGACCTGGACTATGCGAACTGGGCCCTCGTCCTGCTGGCGACCTCGCTCCCGGTCGGGTCGATCTACTTCGGGTCAGACCTCGTGGCCAAGGTCCTGCACCACAACCCCAAGTCGGCCGACTCCTCCGAAACGGCCCCTGGCCAGTCGGCCGGCGACCAGGCCCCAGAGTCGACGCCTGACCAGCCCGAACCTGTCCCCGAGAAGCCGACCGAGTCGACCTCCGTGAAGGTCACCGAGGCACCCGACATGGGGCCGACCAAGGGAGGCGAGTCGGCCCCCGCTGTCCGACCTCCCCGGTCGGCCACCGTGGCGGAGTCGACCGGAGCCGCCCGCCGTCGGGCGACCGGCCGGGTCCCCGCCGCCGCCAAGTCGGCCACCGACCGCACGCGCACAGACGCCGACCTCCTCGACAAGGCCCGACTCCTGACCGCCGACTGGAGCGACGACCGACTCACCGCCGAGCGCCTGCGCAGCGAACTACGCGTCGGCCAAGGCCGCGCCCGCGCCCTGCGCGACCAACTACAGGCCGAGCGCACCGGCCAGGCCGAGCCCGTCACGGCCGACGACTTCAAGGTCGGCCCACTCGACGAACTCGACGTAGCCGCCTCCCCCGTCGGCACCGCATGACCCTCACAAGGCGCCGACAGCCCTGCCCCTCCGGCTGATCCCGTGTCCCCGTGCAGACGAGCACGGGGACACGAAGGCCGTCCCCAACCCAGCACCCAGCTCCGACGGAGAACCGATCCATGCACGACCCGAAGCGCGAACTCCCCACCAACCAGCAGGCAGCCATACCCCCTGCCCCGGGCGGAGCAAGGTATGACGTTGGACCGTCCAAGGGCCGGTCCAACGCGGAAGCCTCCGCCCCGGGGGTGGCGGAGGCGGGTCCCCGGCGCGAGGGCGCACCGGGGACAGGGGGCGTGCGTGCCGCCGACGAGGCCGCGCTGCGCCGAATCGCCCGACGTCGCGCCCGCCAGGACGTGCAGCGCAAGGAGCGTGTCGACGTCCGCTACAGCGTCGACGAGAAGACCGCGATCCTTGCCGAAGCCCGCCGACTTGGTCTGGCCGGCGCGCACCTCGTCGGCGCCATCGTCATGGCGCACCTGAACGGCGACCTCGGCCTGCCCGAGCAGCGCACCCCCGTCGACGACCTGATCGACGAGTACGCGGCCTTGCGCAAGCAGGTCTCCAGGGTCGGCACGAACGCGAACCAGATCGCCAAACGCCTCAACGAAGGCGGGACGACACACCCCATGGACGCCGCTGTGCTTGCCGAGGCCGGACGGCTGGCGGCGTTGGTCCAGGAGGCGGTCACGGCTGTCGACGCCGCCGCCATCGTGGCCGCCACAAACCGCCGGGCGGCCTGATTGATCGCGAACATCGTCAAGCCCGGCCACAAAACACGGGGCGTCCTCAACTACCTCTACGGGCCCGGCCGCGCCAACGAACACACCGACCCCCACCTCGTCGCCGCGTGGGACGACTTCGTGCCCGACCCCGGCCGCAACCCCTGCGCCACCCTCGGCCAGCTCGCCGACGTCCTCGACCTGCGCGTCAAGCAGGCCGGCCACAAGGCACCGAAGAACCACGTCTGGCACTGCTCGATCCGCGCCGCCCCCGAAGACCGCCGCCTGACCGACGACGAGTGGGCCGCCATCGCCCGCCGCGTCCTCGACGCCACCGGCATCGCCCCCGCCGGCGACCCCGACGCCTGCCGCTGGGTCGCCGTCCGGCACGCCGACGACCACATCCACATCGTCGCCACCAAGGTCCGGGGCGACCTCCGTCCGCCACGGAACTGGAACGACTTCCTGCGCGCCGACAAGGAACTCGTCGCCATCGAGAAGGAGTACGGGCTCCGCCAGGTCCCGCGCGGCGACCGCACCGCAGCCAAGCACCCCACCCGAGCCGAACAGGAGAAGGCCCGGCGCACCGGCCGAGCCACAACCGCCCGCGAACGCCTGCGCACCACCGCCCGCACCCTCATCGCAGCAGCCACGACACCGGAGGAGTTCTTCCGCCTCCTCGACGGCTCCGGGGTTCTCGTGGAGATCCAGCGATTCCCCTCCGGCGACATCCGCGGCTACAAGATCGCCCTCGCCGACGACACCAACAAGGACGGCCAGCCCGTCTGGTTCTCCGGCTCCACCCTCGCCCCCGACCTCTCCTACCCCAAGATCCGTGAACGCCTCAGCGCCACCGACACCAGCTCAGCGGCACCATCGGAGCCCCGTGCCTGGCGTCGCCTCGCCCGAGCCACCGACCAGGTGCCCGAGCTCCTCGACCACAGCGAGGACGAGGCCGGGCAGGCGCACATCACCGTGCTCGCCGAAACCCTCGACGTCCTACCCCTGGCTGCCCCTCCGGCCCTGCGGCCCGGACTCCTGCAGGCAGCCACCGCCTTCGAGCGGGCCAGCCGCTCCCGCATCCGCGCCCAGCACCAGCAGGCTCAGGCCACCCGCCGGGCAGTCAAGGCGATTCTGCGTGAACCCGCTCCGAAGGACGGAGTCCTCCTCACGGTCCTCCTCGACGCCCTTCTGCTGGCGGCCGTGGCCGCGCAGCACTGGCACCGCACCCGTGGCCACAGCCAACAGGCGGAGGCCGCACGACAGGCAGCCGAGCATCTCCGGGCCGCGTACAAGGCCGCGGCAGCCGAGCCGCTGGCCGTGATCCACCGGCGAGGAACCGAGCTGCCCGAGTGGCTTCGTCTCCAGCAGGCGGCGACCGTGCGCCGAGCGCTCCCGGAACAAGCCGAACAGATCCTGGCCGAGCCCGGCTGGCCCGTCCTCGCGGCCACCCTCGCCCAAGCCGGCGCGGCCGGCCACAACCCCGCCGCCCTCCTCACCGAAGCCACCACCAGGCGAGAACTCGACACCGCCACCAGCGTCAGCGAAGTCCTCACCTGGCGGCTGCACCGCCTCGCCGACCTGACCCAACGCACCACCAGCCGTGCCCCGGCACCCCAGTCGGCTCTCTACCGCCCCGTCCACACGGACCAGCAGCGCCGCACGCGCTGAATCCCATCCCGCCATCCGACAAGGAGCACACCCTGAAGATCCACCCCGTCACCAGCCTGTTCCCGATGCTCAGCCAGGGCGAACTGCTCGACCTCGCCGAGTCGATCAAGAACGAGGGCCAGCACGAGGACATCGTCCTCGACGCCGACGGCGTCCTCCTCGACGGTCGCAACCGTCTGGCCGCCTGCAAGATCGCCGGCGTCGAGCCCCGCTTCACCACCTACACCGGAGACGACCCCACAGCGCTGATCTTCTCCAAGAACATATTCCGCCGACACCTCAGCAAGGGACAGGAGGCCATGATCACCGTGATGGCGTGTTCATTTTCGGGACACTCCCTGCGGGACCTGGCCAAGCTCCACGGCCTCAGCCGCAGCCGCCTCTCCGCCGCCAACGTCGTCCTCAAGCACTCCCCCGACCTCGCCGAACAGGTCCGCACCGGCACCCTCAGCCTCGACAACGCCTACAACACAGTCTCCGAGCGCAAGGCTCGGGCCACCGCCCTACAGAAGCAGTACGACCACCTCCGCGAGCACGCCCCCGACCTCGCCGAGCAGGTCACCGAAAGCGAGATCACCCTCGCCGACGCCACAACGGCGCTGAACGAGCGGCTGGAGACGGAACGGCTCCGGCAGTACGTGATCAATACCGACACCGTCCGCATCGCCGATGGCGACACCACCCCACCCCTGGCCGAGCTCGTCGAACGGGGAGACATCACCTGGCCCGAGGCACACCAGCGCGCCGAGGAGTTCGCCGTCCACCGACGGGACACCATCCAGCGATCCAGGCAGGCTCTCCACCTCATCGCCGAGCACTGGACCGCCGTCCAGGACCTCGCCGCCCGCCCCGACACCCCCTTCGCCCGGGACATCCTCGACGGCCTCGCCCCCGAAGCCCGCTCCCTCACCCAGGCCCTGATGACCCTGGCCTGATACGACACATACTCCTTGGGGCCGACGTCGAACGCGCGCCCCAAGGGGCTTGTCTCCTCCGAGCAGGACGATTCTCAGGCGATCGATCGGTCAGCGACCACGACGGTGACGACCTCGCCCCCTCCTCCCGGAGCTGTGCTCGGGAGCATGCCTTGGCGGCGCGGGGCGGGCGGACGAATCGTGCGTCCGGAGGGAGTGCCAGATGCGTGCCTGGAGTTCCTTGATGCAGGCACCGCAGGCGTACATGGGTGCCTGGGCTCCGGCGACGGTGGCGGGGCCGATCCACAGGACCCTGGTCTGCTGCTGCCCGCAGTAGAGCCAGCAGACGCCGTCGACCCAGTCATTGCCGTCGTCGGTGTTCGGCGGGTCGGGCAAGCCGCCGCGCGCGAATTCCGCGATCCCGGGGATCACCAGATGGTGCCGTAAGCCGGCCTGGGTGATCACCGGCTCGCCTCCGGCGCCGGACCGGTGCCCAGGTCGCCGATCGGGGTCCACTCGTGCTCCAGGATCGAGTACGTGATCGAGTCCCGCCACGCTCCGCGGACGAAGACGTGGTCGCGGATCCGGCCGTCCTCGGTCATGCCCGCCCGCAGCAGAGTCCGCGCGGACGCCTCGTTGAGAGGTGAGCGGGCCGCCCAGATGCGGTGGAGGCCGAGTGTCTGGAAGCCGAGCGCGCACAGCAGGTGGACGGTTTCCGTCCCCAGGCCCTTGCCCCACGCGGCCGGGTGGAGGGCGAAGCCGATGGTGGCTGCCTGCTGCGGTTCGGTGGCCAGGCGGGCGTAGCCGATCAGACGGTGCTCGCCGCGCCGCGTGATGGCGAGGCAGTACTCGGTCCTCGGGGTGTCCGTGGCGGAGGCGATGGAACGGTCGACGATCGCCTGGACCTGTTCGGGGGTGCGGGGTTCGAAGCTGAGGTGCCGGGTGGCCTCGGGATCGCCGTAGATGGCCAGGAGGGCGTCGGTGTCCTCGGGTTCGACTTCGCGCAGGGCCAGGCGGGGGCCGGCCAGGTGGACAGGGGTCATGGGCGCGGAGCCTACCTGCGGGTTCATCGGACGAGGACGGAGGTCGGGGCGGCGGTGAACGATTCGATCTCCTCGCGCAGACCGGCCGCCGCGCCGCCACTTCGGCGCCCGTCGGCGTGCAGAGCGGCGTGGACGCGCTGGGCGCTGCTGGTGATGCCGAAGTTCCGCTGCTCGATGGGGAGGTCGAGCACAGGGCGGACGGCATCGATGGCGCCCTCGATCTCGCCACGGGCGATGCGGGCGAGGGCGAGGTCGGTCTGCGCGCCGGCCTCGTCGCCGAAGGCCCACTCGTCCTCGGAAGCATCGCGGTACGCGGTGACGGCGGCCTCCGACCGGCTCTCGCCGAGCGCGGGGTCGTCGCCGAGGTGCACGGTGGCCTCGGCGACGTAGTACAGCTGCCGGGGTACGGGGAAGGTCATGATGCCGCCGAAGGCGTCGAGGTCGTCGGGTTCGACGGCCGCGCGGGCTTCCTCAGCCTGCTGGATGGCGGTGCGGGTGGCGTCGGCATCGCCGATCAGGGCGTGGGCGCGGGCGGAGAGACAGGCCAGCCAGACGCTGGTCGTGCCACGGACGTTGCCAGTGACGCCCTGGCCGAGGGTGGCGTAGTCGGCAGCCTCCCCGGGGCGCCCGGCCCAATAGGAGATGAGCGATTGCAGGGAGCGGACCCAGGCACGCATGGCGTGGTGGTCTGCGTTGTCGGCGCACACGAAGGCGGTGCGGGCCTGCATCATCGCGGCGCTCGGGTTGCCCAGGTCGTGGCTGGCCTTGGCGAGCATGCCGGAGGTGATCCCGGCGAGCAGGTACAGCTCGCGGGCCTGCAGAGGCTTGACCCGGCCGTGTTCCAGGAGCCGGAAGGTGAGGTCCTGTACCTCGACCAGGTCGCCGAGCAGGGTCGGCAACGCCAGCTTCGGGTACGCGACGGTAAGCCGCCGCACTTCGTCATGGATCTGGCCCAGGGTCTCCGGGCCGATGCTGCTGCCCTCCGCCATCGCGGTGAACCGAAGCGCACGACGAGCCGCCATCGCGACCTGCCTTTCCAATTCCGTTGTGCCCGCGTCGAAGCGGGGCTCGCTGCTGAACGGGCCGCCGACAGGCAGTGCCGCTGCCTGCTCGGTGGGGAGAAGGACAGGGGCCGGCCGTGGCGGCGGGACTACGAGCGGGGGCCCGGCCGCGGACGCGGTCGATGAAGCGGCCTGCGGTGCGGGAGCGAGAAGGAGATCGACACCGACGTCGAACATCGCTTCCAGCACCCGGCACTGGTCGGGGTAGGGGCGGGTTTTCACCGCGCCGCCGTACCAGCGCTCGAACTGCCGCTTCGAGACCGACAGGCCCCGGAGCCGCGGATCGTTCTCGTGCTCGGCGATCGAGCTCGCCGTCGCTTCGAACCGGAGGCGGAAGGTCTCGTAGACCTGCCAGTGCCGCCGGAGCGTCAAGACCCGTAAGAGCGTGGGAGTTTCAGCCACGGCAGATCCTCTCCGTCCCCGTTCGTCTCCACCCGAAGATAGCCGCGTCGGATGGGCGGGAAACCCGTTCGGTCGCTCCCCGACCGAGATGACGGCGGCCATGACGGTGGTCATGACGCACGGCCGTCACCGACCGGGTCGCCGGCCATCCCGGGATGACGGTTCCATGACGGCGGCGACGTCGTATCCATGCCTCACCGCCCGCCCCCATGCTGAACGCCACTTCGCCGTACGTGCACTTCCGGCGGCGGAGCGTGAGATCGGGAGCTGTCTCAGCCGCTCCGGCCGATCACCCCATCCAGCACCACGTGCCCGTCGGCCCGTTCATGGGCGGGCCGGCGACGGGAGGGAACCGATGGATACCTTGACCGCCCTTGCGGGGCAGATCGCCCAGCTCGATGCCGTCGACTCCGCTCAGCTGGAGCGGATGCGCCACGAGGCCCTGACGGCCCAGGCCCCCTGGAAGGCGGAGTACGGCGCCTACCAGTCCGGGGGCTGGTGGACGACGTCGCTTATGAACGCGTCCGGCGACCCCGCCGACGTGACGATCGGCGACTGCGCCGCCCGGCCGACCGACCTGCTGGCGCAGATGCCGGCCACCGCCGCCCTGCTGACCGAACTCGGCCTGAACTACATGTGGGTGCGGCTCGCCCGGCTGGAAGCCAACACCTTCCTGTGGGAGCACCGCGACTACGACGAGCTCGACCAGGTCGAGCGGCACCGGCTGCACATTCCGCTGCACACCAACACGTCGGCGTTCCTGGTCACCGGCGGGGCCAAGGTGCACATGACCGGCGGGCGGATCTGGCGGCTGACGCCGACGTACGCCCACGGGGTGTGCAACCTGCTGGGCCCGGACCGGGTCCACCTGATCGCCGACGTGTACGCCGACGACGCCTATCGGCGCCTCGCCCGCCGGCCCACGCTGCACCCCGGCTCCGCCGAGCCGCTGCCCTCGGCCGACGCAGCGGTGCTCGCCGAGCGGCTCCAGGCCGCCCGTGGCATGGCCGGCCTCGGCTACACCGACGCGGCCGAGCGGATGCTGCTGCGGCTCTTCTACACCTACGCCCTGCCCGAGGGCGCGGTCTACGACCTGATCGCCGAGCTGCACACCTCGCTCGGCGACGAGGAGGCCGCCACGCGCTGGACGTCGGCCAAACGCCGCCTCCTCGCCCTCACGGCCTGACCGCCCCCAGGCCACTCGCCGACATCCGATCGGAGGACGCACGTGCCCACCCTGCATCTGGCGGAACTCACCTTCGCCAACCGCCCGTCCCAGCTCCCGCTGCTGTCCCGGCTCGCCGACATCCTGGCCACCTCGCCGGCGGTCACGCACCTGATGGTGCGTGGGTCGCTGGCCTGCGGCACCGCCGACCGTCTCTCGGACGTCGACTTCGTCGTCGGTGTCCAGGACGCCGATCTGCCCTCGTTCGCCGAAGCCCTGGACGACCTGATGTCCATCGAGGCTGGCGCCCTGCTGCCCGGTTGGCGCGACACGATCGTCGCCGACCTCGGCGGCGTCGGCATGGTCTTCCT
Organism: Streptomyces sp. NPDC058872; assembly: GCF_042743065.1. Classification (NCBI taxonomy): domain Bacteria; kingdom Bacillati; phylum Actinomycetota; class Actinomycetes; order Kitasatosporales; family Streptomycetaceae; genus Streptomyces; species Streptomyces sp. NPDC058872. The sequence goes on along the minus strand of NZ_JBHYMK010000024.1, from coordinate 83,478 downwards.
CGTCCCGGACGAGGGGCATCTGCACCAGATCGACCTCTACCTCGCGCCCGCCTCGCGTATCCCACGCCTACGGGCGACGGTCGCCACCGCGTTACTCCTCGACCGCGAGCCGGCCATCGCCCCGGCCGAAGGAACGGCGGCTGCCGAACGGTTCGCGGCCGAGTTCCTCGCCCGGCCCCGTACCTGCACCGAGCTCCTCATCGAGCACCTGGTGCTGGCCGTACTGCTGCACAAGCGCATCAAGCGCGGCCAGCGGTTCGTCGCCTACTCCGAGTGGCACCGCCTCCACACCGCGACGAAGGACCTGATCAAGACGGCCTTGTCCCCCACCTCGCGGTTCTGGGGCTGGTACCAGCTACGCGAGGAGATCGCCGTCACCCCGATCGGCCGGGCCTGCCTCGGCGACCTGGAGGCGGCGATCAGCGGACCGGCTGTCCCCCTCGCCGCCGACGTGAACGCGGCCGTCGAGCGGACGCTCGCCCTGGTCGAGCGGGCCTGCCCCGAGGCGCTGGTCGGGCTGGAGAGCCCGATCGCCGCGTACCGCACCTACCTGGAGCTGATGTGAACGCACTCCACCTCGCGGGCCCGGCCTCCGACCGGGCCCGCGAGGGTCCGACCGCCGTCTTCTTCGGCGGGGTCCGTCCCGCCTCCGGCGAGGAGGAAAAGCTGGCCGAGGAGATCGGCCGGGCCCTGGCCGAGGCCGGCTACTCCCTCCTGCACGGCGGCTACAACGGCCTGATGGAGGCCGCCGCCCGCGGGGTCGCGTCCGAAGGAGCCCTGGTCACCGCAGTGACCCTGATCAACAAGCACGACGAATGGGGAGCGTTCAACCCGCACGCCACCACGTCCGTCCACCTGCCCGACGTCGGCGCCCGGCTCAACCACTACCTGGCCCACGCCGACCTCGTCGTCGCGATGGGCGGCGGCATCGGCACCCTCCACGAGCTGACCGCCGCCGTCTACTACGCGACCACCATCCGGCCTGTACCGACCTTCCTCGCCGGGCCGACCGCCCTGCGCCTGCTCACCTTCCTACGCGAGGAGAAGTGGCTGTACGAGACCCCGACCCGGCCCCTCGGCTTCCTCCACACCGCCGAGTCCGCCGACGCCTTCCGCGACCGCCTCACCGCTCTCAACACGCTCGACACGGCACCGATCGGAGGAGCATGACCACCAGCACCCGGCTGCCCGACCTCACCGCCCGGCTCGCCGAAACCGCCCTCGTCACAGCCCCCTTCCACCTCGCCGACGGCGCCAGGCTCGACAACTACTTCGACGAGTACCGCCTGGCCGCCGATCCCGAGCTCCTGCGCGACACCGCCACCGCCATGGCCACCCTCGTCCCCAGCAACGCCCAGCTCCTCGCCGGCATCGAACTCGGCGGCGTCCCCCTCGTCGTCGCCCTCTCCGCCGCCACCGGCCTGCCAGCCGTCTTCATGCGCCGCCGTCCCAAGGGATACGGCTCCCGCCGACAGATCGAAGGCGCTGCCTTCAACGGCCACCGGACCGTCCTCGTCGATGACGTGGTCCGTTCCGGCGGACAACTGCTCGCCATGGCCCGCATCCTGCGGATCGCCGGCGCACCGGTCAGCGACGCGCTGTGCGTACTTGAGCGCCCGCTGGGCGGCAGAACTCTGCTGACCGAGCACAACATCACCCTCCACTCCCTGCTCACCGAGGATGACCTGGTCGTGTCTCAGACGGGTGATCCGTCGTGAAGCAGGCATTGCTGTTCGACCTCGACGGCGTCCTCGTCGACAGCCGCCACGCCCAACTCGCCACCCTGGCGGGCTTCGCGACCTCTGCCCTCGGTAGACGCATCACCGTCGCCGACCTGCCGGCCGGGGCCGCGACCACCCCGCGCGAGCACGTCCTCGCCGAACTCGGCTACTCCGGAACGATCAACCAGGAGAGCTGGGACGCGGCGACGGCCACCGCCACCCTCACCGCCGAGGTGTTCCCGTTCGTGACCGACACGCTCGCCGCGCTGCGCGCCGCCGACGTCGCTACCGGCATCGTGACCCTGCGAAACCGCCAGCGGGTCAACTGGCTTATGCCGCCCGGCATCCTCGCCCTGATCGACATCGTCGTCTGCTACGAGGACGCGGCGCCGAAGCCCGCGCCGGACGGCCTCCTGCTCGCCCTCGACAAGCTCGGCGTGTCACCCAGCGACGCCGTGTTCGTCGGCGACATGGAGTCCGACATGCACGCGGCCCGCGCGGCCGGCGTGACACCGGTCGGCTCCGGTTGGGGCTTCTCCGACCCGGCGGCGCTCACCCGGGCCGGCGCCGCCGTCGTGCTTCCCCACACCGACGACCTCGCCGGAACGCTGCTGTCCCTGACAGGCGCCAGGCAGCAGGGCGCATAAATCCAAGCGATCTTGACTCGAGACCCGCTACGCTGGGTGGCGCAGTCGCAGCGGACCGTTGCGTCCGGTGTCGGCTGCGCCACCTCAAGCGACGGATCTGGAGTCATGGTCTACACCGTGGGGGCGCGAGCTATCTGCGTCGAGCTGGAGAACTGAGAACCTCTCAGTCCCTGTTCTCGGCCCGGCTCGGCGTGTGATCGACCCCCATCTCTCCACGACTCTTCCGTGAGGGCCACACCACCATGCGCTCGACGCAGATCCGCTCCACCTTCCTGGACTTCTTCACCTCGCGCGGCCACCGCCAGGTCCCGTCCAGCCCGCTCATCCCCTCCGACCCGACGCTGCTGCTCGCCAATGCCGGCATGAACCAGTTCAAGCCGTACTTCCTCGGCGAGGTCACCCCGGACTTCCCCCGCGCCACCACCATCCAGAAGTGCGCCCGCACCTCCGACATCGACAACGTCGGCCGTACGAACCGGCACGCCACGTTCTTCGAGATGATGGGCAACTTCTCCTTCGGCGACTACTTCAAGGCCGACGCCATCGCCTACGCCTGGGAACTCCTCACCCAGGGCTACAACCTGGAGAAGGACCGCCTCTGGATCACCGTCTACCAGGACGACGACGAGGCCGAGCAGCTCTGGCGCAAGATCGGCGTCCCCGCCGAGCGCATCCAGCGCCTGGGCATGGAGGACAACTTCTGGTCCATGGGCGTCCCCGGCCCCTGCGGGCCCTGCTCGGAGGTCAACTACGACCGGGGGCCGGCCTTCGGCCGCGAAGGCGGACCGGCCGTCGACGGCGAGCGGTACGTGGAGATCTGGAACCTCGTCTTCATGCAGTACCAGCGCGGCGAGGGCGACAAGAAGGGCGACTTCCCGGTCCTCGGCGACCTCGCCCAGCAGAGCATCGACACCGGCCTCGGCCTCGACCGGCTCGCCGCGATCCTCCAGGACGTCGAGAACGTCTGCGGCACCGACCTCCTCCGCCCCACCCTCACCACCGTCCAGGAACTCGCCGGCCGCGACTACCCCGGCAGCGGCGAGGAGAAGATCTCCTTCCAAGTCGTCACCGAGCACGCCCGCTCCATCGCCTACCTGATCGCCGACGGAGTCCTTCCCGCCAAGGACGGCCGCGGCTACGTCCTGCGCCGCCTGATGCGCCGCGCGATCCGCCACGCCCGCCTCCTCGGCATCGACCAGGCTGTCCTCGCCCCGGCGACCGCCAGCGTCATCGCCAACCTCGGCGACGTCTGGCCCGAGCTGACCGCCCAGGCCGCCCTCATCGAGCAGGTCGTCACCGCCGAAGAGGAGTCCTTCACCCGCACCCTCGCCCAAGGCACCCGGCTCCTGAACGCCGCCATCACCCGCAGCCGCGAGAACCGGTCCACCACCCTGACCGGGGACACCGTCTTCGAGCTGCACGACACCTTCGGCTTCCCCGTCGAGCTGACCGTCGAAGCCGCCCGCGACGCCGGCCTGACCGTCGACGAGGACGGCTTCGCCGACCTGCTCGCTGAGCAGCAGCGACGCGCCAAGGCCGGCGGCAAGGCCAAAACCGCCGAGGCGCTGCGCCGTCAGGACGCCTACCGCGAGCTCTCCGCCCGCCACGGCCGTACCGACTTCGTCGGTTACGACCGCCTCGACGCTGAGGCCACCGTCCTCGGCCTCATCTCCGAGGGCACCGTCGTGCCCGGCGCCGACCAGGGCAGCACCCTCGAACTGGTCCTGGACCGCAGCCCGTTCTACGCCGAGTCCGGCGGCCAGGTCGGCGACACCGGCACCATCCGCACCTCCGGCGGTGCCCTGCTTGAGGTTCTGGACACCAAGCCCGGCCTGGAGGGCTTCCACGTCCACACCGTGCGTGTCGCCGAAGGCGAGATCCGCACCGGCGAGCAGGCCGAAGCCCTCGTGAACGGCGCCCGCCGCGAGGCCGTCGCCCGCTCCCACTCCGCCACCCACGTCCTGCACGCCATGCTCCGCCGCACGCTCGGCGACCACGCCCGCCAGCACGGCTCCCTCGTCGACGCGGGTCGCCTCCGCTTCGACTTCGCCCACTTCTCCGCCGTCGACCGCCCCCAGCTCGCCGCCATCGAGACCCTCGTCAACGACAGCCTCCTCGCTGACCCCGAGGTACGCGTCTGGCACGCCACGCGCGCCGAGGCCGAGGCCGCCGGGGCGACCGCCCTGTTCGGGGAGAAGTACGGCGACCACGTCCGCATCGTCGACATCGGCGACTTCTCCCGCGAGCTGTGCGGCGGAACCCACATCGGCCACGGCTCCAACGCCGGCCCCGTCCGCATCCTCGGCGAAGCCTCCATCGGCTCCAACCTCCGCCGCATCGAAGCCCTCACCGGCCGCGACGCCCTCGACTACTACGACACCGAGCGCCGCCTCCTCGAAGAACTCGCCGCCCTCCTCGGCACCCGCCCCCAGGACGCCCCCGACGCCCTCCGCAAGCGCCTCAACTCCCTCGCCGCCGCCGAGCAGGAACTCGGCCGCCTCCGCGAGGCCAAGCTGCAAGACCGCGCCCAGCAGCTCGCCGCCTCCGCCCGCACGGTTGTCGGTGGCCGCGTCGTCACCGAGAAGGTGACCGGCCTCGGCCCGGACGAGCTCCGCACGCTCGCCCAGCACACCGCCAGCCTCCTCGGCGCCGGCCACGCCGTCGTCGTCCTCGGCACCGAGCACCAGGGCAAGGCCCTCCTGGCCGCCGCGGTCACCAGCTGCCTCCACGACACCGGCACCGACGCCAGCCGCATCCTCATCCCGGCCGCCCGTACGGTCGGCGGCGGAGCCGGCGGCAAGGGCGCGGTCGCCAGCGCCGGCGGCCGCCGCACCGAAGCCCTCGACGAGGCCCTCACGATCGCCGCCGAGGACGCCACCCGCGCCCTCGCCGCGTAGCGCTCTGATGGCCGGTGCCGCCGCGCACGGCACCGGCCATCCACATCAACGCCCGCGTCGGCCGGGCGTCAGCTCCTTCAGGAGCACCACGCTCTCGTAGTTCGTCACGCCCCACCGCCAGGACCCGACCGGCGCGTAGCCACGTCTGCGATACCAGCCGACCAGGTCCACCGCCTCGGCCGACGTATCGATCACCGCCTGTGAAGACCCGAGCGCGGCGATACGTTCCTCCGCCAGAGCCAGCAGTCGCTGCCCCAATCCCGTGCCCCGGCATTGCGGATCCACCGCCAGCTGCCAGAACGACCCCACACCCACCGGAGCGGGATACCCCTCAGGCAGGAGGTACGGAGCCGCCACCGTCACCGACCCCACCAGCTCCGGACCGCGAACAGCGAGCCAGCACTCACCCCTGCCCAGCCTGTAGGCCGTGTCCTGCACCGACTGATACGAGGCAAAGAAGACTCGGCCTTCGGCGGCATGACCGGCGTAGGCCCGGTGAAGTAGACGGGTCAACCCCACAACGGAGTCACCCTCGGCGAACGGCCGAATGACGACCGGCTCACAGCTGCCGAGCCGTGTCGACGTACCTATGGATGGTCTGTCCACGCGATCAAGTATCGGTCGTAGAGCGACACGCCGCCCGCTGAGCTGCGGGTACGCCCCGGCTGTGCACGACGGGCAGACAACACCCAAGCCAGGATCGCAGTCAGGACGTGTCCTCGCAGCTCACGCGCGCCTCGGGGCGGTCGGACGTAGGTGCGCCTGGCTCCACGCGGCGGAGCCACCAGGCTGTCATGCATTGAAGCCCTGCACCGTACCGAAGATGCGGTGACCTGCCGCGCGGGAGAACATGCCTGTATCCCCGGTGCACGGCGCCCTGCGGGGCGTGAAGGTCCACGGAGGGAACATGCCTCGTCTGCTGGTGCTCGCGCTGACCATGGTCTTGGCCGTCGTGGGGGCTGCTGCTTGCGGCAGCCAAACCGTCACGGAAGCTCCGGCGAGCAGCAACCCCACCCAGCCGAGGACGGCCGAGCAACCGTCATCACCACCCGGTCCCACGCCTACCGTCGCCGTAGTCGGTGACACGCTGAGCGTCACCGGCTTCACCGATGACGCGAAACTCGCCGTGACGGTTGTGAAGGTGGTCGATCCGGCGGCTGGCAAGGACACGCGACCGGAAGCGGGCGAGCGGTACGTCGCTGTGCAGTTCCGGCTGCACAACACCGGCTCCAAGACCTACAACGACGCACCGGACAACAGCGCCAAGCTCATCGACGACCAAGGCCAGCGGTTCAACTCCTGGATCACTGAGACAATCGCCGGTCCGGGCTTCGGCGGAACCGTGACGATCCCAGTCGGCGACACCGCACTCGGGTACATCACATTCAAGGTGCCGGCCGAGTCCAAGATCGCCAAGATTCAGTTCACAATGGAGAGCGGCTTCGCCAACAACACCGGCCAATGGCGGGTGCCGTGACGAGTACGGCCTCGGCCGACTCGCCGAACTCGCCACCACGAGTCGCTCGGCACGGATTCGATCCCACTCCGGGCGCGACGCCGGACAGATCCACCATCTGAGTACTGCGACTATCCGACTACGCACTGTGGATGAAGATGCGGAAGGAGGAGGGAGGAGCGGTACTGTCCTTACGTGGCAACCATCGCGCTCTTTACCGACGACCTCACCCTTCCCGAGTCTCTACAGGAGGCTGTGGAGCACGGTGAGGTGTTCACGCGTGCCTGGGTTGTCGAGCTCATCCTGGACCTCCTCGGCTACACGGCAGACAAGGACCTCTGCGATCTGAGGCTCGTGGAACCGGCCTGCGGTGCCGGCGCGTTCTTGACCGTGATCGCATCCCGAATCAGTGCGTCATGCCGGGCGCACCAGCGGCCCATCGCGGATGCGGTCGACGCGGTCCGCGCCTTCGACCTGCTGGATCGCAACGTGGAGCAGAGCCGGACGCTGATCACGGAAACGCTGCAAGAAGAGGGCTGGGGCCCCAAGGACGCGAGAGAGGTCGCCGCGGCGTGGGTGAAGCGGGGCGACTACCTCCTACAGTCGGACGCAGATCATCGCGCCGACTACGTCGTCGGTAACCCTCCGTATATCCGGCTCGAAGACGTTCCCGACGACCGGATGGCTGCTTACCGCCGGGCCTGCTCCACGATGGGCGGCCGAGCCGACATCTACATCGGCTTCTACGAAGTGGCCCTGCGCAGCCTCAACCAAGGCGGCCAGCTGGGCTTCATCTGTGCCGACCGCTGGATGCGGAACCAGTACGGCCGACGGCTCAGGGAGCTGGTGACCAAGCACTTCAGCATGGACCTCGCCCTCGTGATGCACGACGTCGACGCCTTCGACGATCAGGTTTCGGCCTATCCCGCGATCACCCTCATCTCGAACAAGCCCCAGGGCGCAGCTGTCGCCGCGGACACGAACCGAACCTTCGGAGCGGAGCAAGCACGGGCCTTCGCCACCTGGTACCTAGAGGGCGAGCCGCCAACAGTCGCCACGCCTTCCCACCAAGCCGCTCGCATGCCGCATTGGTTCCCGGAGGAGGACTCGTGGCCGGCCGCTTCGCCGGCCAGGCTCGCGATCCTTGAGGACCTCACCGAGCGCTTCCGACTCCTTGAAGACACCGAGACGGGAACGAAGGTCGGGATCGGCATCGCCACAGGCGCCGACAAGATCTTCCTCACCAAGGACGAGGACTTGGTCGAGGAAGACCGGCTGCTCCCTATGGCCATGGTCCGCGACACCACCAGCGGCACGATCGACTGGGACGGCACGCACCTGGTCAATCCCTGGACGGCCAATGGCGACCTGGTCGACCTCGAGGCGTTTCCGCGCCTCGCTTCCTACTTCGAGAAGCACAGCGATGCCCTGCGCAAGCGCTACGTCGCCGTCAAGCAGCCGCAGCGCTGGTACAAGACCATCGACAAGGTCGACCACCAGCTCACCCGTCGTCAGAAGCTGCTGTTTCCGGACATGAAGCTGAGGATCCACCCGGTCCTCGATGAAGGCGGCCTGTACCCTCACCACAACCTGTACTTCATCGTCTCGGACGTCTGGGACATGCGCGTACTCGGTGGCCTGCTGCTGTCCAAGGTCGCGGAGGCATTCGTGGAGGCGTACGCGGTCAAGATGCGCGGGGGAACCCTCCGCTTCCAAGCCCAGTACCTCCGGAAGATCCGCGTCCCGGACCCGGCGACGATCAGCGAAGGCGACCAGGCCGCTCTCGCCGAAGCCTTCGACAAGCGGGATAGGGAGGCCGCCACCGAGGCCGCTTTGCGTGTCTACGGGCTCGCCGAGCTGCCTGACTAGGAGGAACGGATCTTGACGGTCACCCGCCAAGACTTCGAAGACGCCATCGCGGCGTACTGGGGCGCCAAGCAACTGCAGAACGAGCAATCCGCCATCCGGGACGCGGTAGGGGCCGGCACCGCCGGCTCCGTCCGAGGCGGCAAGCACTTCGACGTCATCGCGACCCTCTTGGCGAAGTTCTTCCTGGACGCCGGCTACCCCGCTTCGAGCATCCGCGTCACCAAGTCACAGGGCCTTGAACTGCCCGGTTACTACCGGCCGCAGAAGCAGTGGGACCTCGTGGTCGTCCACGACAACGTCCTCGTGGCTGCGTTCGAGCTGAAGGCGCTGGGCGGGCCGTCGTACGGCAACAACTACAACAACAGGGTCGAAGAGGCACTGGGCAGCGCCGTAGACCTGCGTCGAGCCGCCCTCGCCGAGCTCTACCCGAAGGAGAAGCCCTGGCTGGGCTACTTCTTCATCATGCAGGACGGCGAAGGCTCCCGGAGGCCGGTCAAGACGGCCAAGGGAGCCCTCCCCGCCGATGAGATCTGGCACGGAACGTCATATCAGGACCGGTTCGGGATCTTCTGCGAGAGGCTCATGGCCGAGCAGCTCTACGACGCCGCGTGCTACGTCACGTCCTCGGCCGAAAACCCGAAGCCGATCGAACTCGTCGAGAGCCTCGACTGGCGCCACTTCTCCGCAGCGATAAACGCCCGCCTCACGTACCTGAAGGACCTCGGCATCCCTGGGTAAGTGCGGCACCTGAGGACGTTGGCAACGCGCGGCCGTCGGGTACGGATGTGAGGCATGGCGACAGATGACGACAGGCGAGCAGCCATACACCTCGCCGGCCAGGCCCACGAAGTCGGTCGCGCGTCCGGGCGAGTTCTCTGGCGCGAGGTACTGCAACGGGTCAGCGGTGGGAGGCTGGGGCGGCGTCCCGACTGGCTGGACGTTCCCCAACTGGATTCACCGTGGCAGGACACCGTCTCGCCCGAACGAATGGGCTGGCGCCAACGAGCGGCCAATCTTCAAGGCGAGTTTGCGTTCGCCGTCGACTACCGGATCTGTCAGCGCTGTCGCATCGGCTGGGTCGAGCAGCCGTACACCCTGCCGCAATACCAACGGTGCGGACTCGGGATTGCTGGCCTGGCCGCGCTGCGTTGCGAGTACCCTGGCCTGTCCTGGCACACTCTCGGCGGCCACCTCAGGGAATCGAAGCGGTTCTGGGTCGCGGTCGGCAAGGACGTACTCGGCGGCTACCAGCAGCGCCGACTCTGCCCACACGTCGAAACGGGCAGGTGATAAGTCAGCACGACCCGGCCATGACACACCGCGATCATCTCGCCACGACTCGTTGAGGAATAGTCGACGAGATGCGCCGGCCGCACGAGGAAGCAGCCGAAGCGGAGCCACACAGCTCCTTCTCCTACCCGGACCGTGAGCGTCGCAGAGCCAGCCTCCAGGAATCTGAGGATCGCACGTACTGCATCTGTCAGTGCCTACGCATAGCGTTCTCCCTGTCCGACCCGAGAACAGGGAGCAGGAATGTTCGATCGCGACGTGAGCTACCCGTGTGCTGTCGCCAGTTACGACGCTGAGGGTGTGGGCGCGGCCATCGACTGGTGCTGCGAGCGCATGGAGGACGGCGACACGCTCACCGTATGGACCAGTCTCAAGTCCAATCTGAGCAACTGCTCCGAGTTGGAGCAACTCGTCGATCGACACTCCAACGTCGAACACGTCACCGGCAGAGGCGGCGGGTTCATCCGTGGAACCGGTCCCGTGCTGATGGCCTGGCCGGACATGACAGACATCGGGAAGCTGGTGCAATTCGGCGGCCGCCGAATCCGGGCGCTCTGCGTCATCACCTGGAACGAGGACGGGATCAGGCCGTGGGTGACAGCCATGAAGCCGTCCATCCTGGGCGATGGCTCGGCGTGGGAGGAGCTGACGCCCGAGATTGATCCAGTCGTCGTCGAGGCGCTGAAGGGCCTCACGTTGACGGTCAATCACAACAACACCATCTCGGCAGGTCACGAGAAGGACATGGTCGTGAGCAGCCTCCTTGCCCTGCACGACGCCGGCATCCAGATGGACGGTGAAGCCATGCAAGGGTGGGCGCTGGCGCATGGCTGGTCGGGGAAGAATCCCGAGCGTCTCGCCAAGTACGTGGAAGACATCAACGCAGGGAAGCGGCCGCGATCCCGACGCATCCTGCGCCCGGACTACATCGACAGTCTTCGACGCCGAGTCGCGGACGGCACGTAGAGCCACTGGCTGACCACGACGCCTACCCATCCATGTGCACCATGCAAGCGGCAGGCACCTTGGGAGCCATCTGGGAGCCAACCCGCTCCCCGAGCCCCTTCGAGAACACCCGAGACCAAGGCATCCCAACCGTCTGATCAGGGAAAACAGCATCCACGCAGGCCAGATCAGCAACCGAACCTCATTCGGGACGAAGAGGTCGTGGGTTCAAATCCCGCCACCCCGACAGCCGTGAGACCAGGTCAGGGGCCTGATCCGAGAAATCGGATCAGGCCCCTGAGTGGTTTTGCAGATCGTTTGGGAGAAATCTGGGAGACGATCTTGGCCGGGTCTTCCAGGAGGATGCGCCATGCGGTTCGAGCAGCAGGGCCGTGACCGCCTGCCAGCTCCTGAGCCACACCGCCGGGCTCCCCCCTCCGAGCCCAGCTGAAGAACCTCTACGGCACCGATCCCGCCGGCATTCGCCGCGGAGTCCTGCACGAAGCCCTCAACCGCCCGCCCGGCGAAGCCGTCGAGTACACCGACCGGGCCGCCCTCATCCTCGACCACCTCGCCGAACACCTCCCCGGCCAGCCCCTCGACCAGCTCTGTGAGACGAGGACCTGGCACCCGCCGGGCATGAACTCCACCCGCTTCGGCCGCTTCCCGCCAGCCTCTCTGCCCGATGCGCCCCGACCGAACTCAACCAGGACACCGGCACCCACCTCAAGGGCACCGTCCACGACTTCTCCGCCCGCCTCCTGGGCGGAGTGCGCGTCCAGGGATCAGGTCAGTCGTCGGCCGTTTGATGGTCGGGGCAGTCGAGCCGGAGGTCGACGTCCCCGAACGCGGCGTCCACGAAGGCGCAGTGGTGCGGATGCCGGAGATCGCCGGGGTGGGCGTCGGGACGATAGAACCGGCAGGTGACGCAGGTGCGGGAGACCGGGATCGCGTGCCACTGCTGGAGGATCCGGATCATGCTGGTCGTTCCGCGCAGCATTGCGGCAACATCCTCCTCGCCGAGCCCGTCGAGCGCCGCGCGCAGCGGCTCGGGGATGGTGGCGAGCCGAGCGGCCTCGGTCCGTCCGGCCTCGGTCAGGACAAGGGTGACGGCACGTGAGTCGGCGGGATCGCGCTGACGGTCGACCAGGTCCTTTCCCGCCAGGGCGCGCACGGCGTCGCTGACGGTCGGCGCGGTGGAGGCCAGCGCCGTGACGATCTCGCCTTGCCTGCGGGGCCGACGGTCACCGTCCAGGAACAGCAGGATGTCGGACTGCAGCGGGGTGAGCTTCGTCGGCCCCGCGTTGTGCCATGCACTCAACCGGACCGCCTGGCCAAGTCGGCTGAGCCCGATGAGCAGTTGCTCGCTGGGGGACAGCCCGGGCATACCACCCACGACGAATCTCCTTCATGACCATCGGGCCGAACACCGAGCCGAACCGCCCTCAACTCCGGCTTGCATTCTAGGCAGAGCCAACTATATTTGGCAGCGCCAACAATTCTTGGCACTGCCAACAAATTGACGTGCGGTCGGACCTGGCCGCCGCCCGAAGGAGCATGCCCATGTCTCGCCTGGCCACCGTCGACCCGGACACCGCCACCCCCGCCGCCAAGGCCCAGCTCGACCGGGTCGAGCGCGCCCTGGGCGCCACGCCCAACATGATGCGGGCGATGGCCTCCTCGCCGGCCGTTCTGGACGCGTACCTCTCCTTCGGCGGTGCCCTGGCCAAGGGGCACCTCTCCGCCGCGGTCCGTGAGCAGATCGCCCTCGTCACCGCCGTGGAGAACTCCTGCGAGTACTGCTACGCGGCCCATCACGTCCTCGGCGCCAAGGCGGGTGTCAGCACCGCGGACCTCGCTGCCGGAGGTCACGCCGAGGCAGCCGACCCCAAGGTCGCCGCCGCCCTGCGGTTCGCCCGCGCCGTCGTCCGCCACAAGGGCTTCGTCACCGACGCCGACATCGAGGCCGTCCGCACCGCGGGCTACGGCGACGGCGAGATCGGCGAGATCATCGGCGCGGTCGCCCTCAACATATTCACCAACTACTTCAATTCCGTCGGCCGCACCGAGCTCGACTTCCCCTCCGTGCCGCTCCCCCGGTAGCACCCGCCCGCGGCCCTGGAACCCTGACGGGACGTCGGGCCGCGCCTGTACGGCGAACGGGCCCCGGTCATTGGAGGTCGGTACTGCCCGAAGACCGACCGGGGGACGCACACCGCGGCCTCGGCCTTCCTTTCCGCGCCGGAGCCACCGCCCGCTCGGCCCTGGCCGAACGCTCGCCCCGCTCGGAATCCACATGCAGACCCGAGCACCGGGTGATTCCCACGCTCATGGAGCGGATTCGACTCCCGTCATCCGCTCGTGAGAGAAGGCCCAGGTCAGTGACCTGGGCCTTCGTCGTCGTCCCGGGTGGTGCCGGCCGACGGGGCCCCGGGACGGGGGAGTTCCGCGAGGAGGATCTCGGCGGCCTGGGTGACGTTGTCGGCGTGGACGGCACGGGCCATGGCCACGCGGGCGGCCTCGGGCGTGGTGGCCGGCGGGACGACCATGAGGGAGAAGTGGTCGTTGTCGCCGCGGGTGATCAGGACGGTGTCGTCGCCGACGGGGAAGGAATCGAGGTGCACGACCTGGTCGTCGACGACCAGGCGGGTCGGGACGCCGTCCCAGGCGGAGTCGTCCAGGCCGGCCCGGGTGATGGGGCCGAGGTGCTCGGTCAGGGCGGTGATCAGCGGCGGGAGCTCCCGCTCGACGTCACGCGAGCGCGGCCACCAGGCGCCGTCCAGGAGGCTCTGCCGGGTCGCCGTCGTCTCCAGCCGGAGCAGCGCGGTGCCCGGCCCCACGGCCCGGTGGACCTCGTCCGGCAGGAGCCGTGGCGGCGTGGCGGCACGGTGGGGGGAGATGCCTGCGTCGGTCATGATCGATCCGTCCGTCCACGGGTGGTGCCGCTGCCGCCCCGACCGGGGTCACGGCGGACGCCGGGCCGGCGGGCGGGACGACGGTCCCGTTTTTTTACCGTACTCCGGGAGGCCGCGCGGAAGCGCCGCTCCGCGCTCTCGAACAAACCTGCACCAGCGGCTTCGGACGTACCGTGGACGTACGGAGGCGCGCCCGCTCCGGTCGTTCGGGCGGGCTTCCGGCCGGAAAGGACGGTGCCGTCTTGGACCGCAACGAGCCAGTAGCAGAAACCCTGCCGCCACCGGGGCACGCCGAAGTCCGGATCGTCTCCGCCACCCCGGACGCCGCCCGGAGGGTGGCCGATGTCCTGCGTCACTGCTTCGCCGGCGGCGAGCAGCGCAGCTACCCCGCCCCCGGCGGGGGCACCCGCCTCCACCTCACCGTCGACACCGCCCGCGCCGCCGAAGCGGCCCGGTCCTGGCTGGCCACCAGCAGGCCCGCGAGCGGCACCGGGCCCCACTCCGAAGAACCCTGAGAAGGCAGCGGAGCCCGACGGGCGCGCGTGGCGGCCCCGGCCGCCACGGAGCATCCTGGAAGTCGCACCGCGATGCCGTCGGATCCGGTTATCGCCCCGCCGCCCGCCTGGAGGCTCGATGACCGGCAGACGGTACGAGGCCGGAGAGCCAGACCGTTCGGAGAGCTTCGGGGAGATGCTGCTGGGCAGGCTCCTGGACCACGCCCATGTGCTGCCGCCCGACCGGGTGGGACGGGTCCTCGCCGACGTGGTCGCCCGAATCGGCGGCAGGGAGGCGCAAATCCTGCTCCAGGACTACGGGCAGCAGCGGCTGGTCCCCCTCGCCGGGGAAGGGTTGGAGGGCGGGGATCCCCTGCCCATCGACGGTTCGGAGGCAGGCCGGTGCTTCCTCACCGCACGCCCGGTCGAGGTGGCGCTCGCCGAGGGGGTGCGGATCCACGTTCCCCTGCTGGACGGCGGCGACCAGGCGGGCGTCCTGGCCGTCACCCTGGACGCGGTCGACGACGACACCCGCCGCATCCTGCGCAGGCTCGCGGCCCTGGCCGCCGACACGATGCAGACCAAGAACGGCTACACCGACCTCTACTTCCGCACCCGCCGGGACGAACCGATGAGCGTCGCCGCGGAGATCCAGTGGTCGCTGCTGCCGCCGCTGGCCATGACGATGCCGCGCGTCGCGGTCGCCGGCGTCCTGGAACCCGCCTACGACGTGGCCGGCGACAGCTTCGACTACGCACTGAACGAAGACGTCTTCCACCTCGCCATGATCGACGCCATGGGCCACGGCCTGGACGCGGCGACCATGGCGACCGTCGCCATCGGCGCGTACCGGCACGCCCGCCGCACCGGCGTCGAACTGTCCGAGATCTACCTCTTCATGGACCGGGCCGTCGCCGAACAGTTCGCCCCCGACCACTTCGTCACCGCGCAGATGCTGCGGCTCGACACCGGCACCGGCCGCCTTCAGTGGGTCAACGCCGGACACCCCTCCCCCATACTGATCCGCAAGCACCGCGTCATACGCCGCCTCGACAGTCCCACCACCCTCCCCGTCGGCTTCGGCGGAGACCAGCCCCAGGTCAGCGAGGTGACCCTCGCTCCGGGGGACCGTATCCTCTGCTTCACCGACGGCCTGATCGAGGAACACGAGACCGGGCAGGAGGAGTTCGGCGAGGACCAGTTGATCGACTGGGTTCATCGGCTGGACCAGGCCGACCGGACCGTACGGGCCGTGGCACGCGACCTGTCCCACACGCTCAGACGGGCCCGCGGCGAGACCACCACCGACGACGCCAGCCTCGTCCTCGTCGAGTGGCGCGGACGGGGGTGACGGGGACTCGGTGCGCCCGGCTCCAGCGCGGAGTGCGGCGGAGTACGTTGGAGTTACCGGGAGCACCTCGCACACCCGCCCCCACGCGGACGTCGTTCCCGGCGATCATTAGGCCGGGGCGCCTGCGGGCGTCCCGGGGACGGGTCCCGGTCTCATGACCAGCGCCACTGCTTCCACCCGCCGGGTACGCCTGGCACTCACACCGCGCACCTCCCTGGCCGGGCTGCTGGACGGCGCCTGGTGGCCGTACTCACGCGACCTCGCCACCGAACTGCCGCCCCTGGTGGACGCGCTGCGGGACCGCTGGGGGCGCATCACGCGCATCACCGCGAATCCGGCGCCCTGGCCCGTCGCCCCGCACCAGGTCCCCGTCGGCGGACACACCGTGCGTGTCCGCTGGTTCGCCGACCAGGCTCCCGACACGATGACCCTGCTCTCGTACGACCGCGGCCGCTGTGACCTGCTGGTGATTCCCCCGGAGGCCGAACCCGTCGCAGCAAGAGGGCTGATGGCCGTCGCCTCTGCCCCGGGCAACCTCCACACCACGGACACCCTGATGGTCGACGAGGACGCCACCGGTCGCCGCCTGCGGGAGGCCCGAGCCGGTGAGGACCCGGGGGAGACGGACGGCGAGGCCTCCTCGCGGCTCCGATCCCTTACCCGCCCCGTCGTCGGGGCACGCATGATCTACCTGCCACAGAGCATGCGAAGGTGACGACCACCGATCTGTCGTCTCCCCGGCCTCTCCACGCCGCGAACGAATATCTGTGCCGGCGGGATGAGAATGCGAGGGGTGGTGCAGCCAGACTTATTGGCGTCCAGAAATAGCGGCTCCATTAAACCGGGACTGACGGATTCCACGTGCTAGTCTCGATTCCAGTTGCAGTTGCGGTTCCCGAAACTTCAGGCCCCCAGTCAAGCCCATCGGCCACTGGGAGTGCTTTCGTCTCCGGTCTCTCCGGCGGGGTAATCATCACGGCGACACGGCATCCGTACAGTGCGGACGCCGATGAGCCCCGGAAAGAGATACGACATGAGCAGTGGCACCGTGAAGTGGTTCAACGCAGAAAAGGGCTTCGGCTTCATCGAGCAGGACGGTGGCGGCCCCGACGTGTTCGCCCACTACTCGAACATCGCCTCCCAGGGCTTCCGCGAGCTGCAGGAAGGCCAGAAGGTCAACTTCGACATCGCGCAGGGCCAGAAGGGCCCGACGGCCGAGAACATCGTTTCCGCCTGACGCTGACGCGCACGACGTGGCTGGGGCCCGCATCCCTCGGGGTGCGGGCCCCAGCCGCATCCCCCTCCGCCGCCCGACCTTCACGCCTTCTCGAATGTGCCTCGGATTTCCCCTCTCCGACCAACCGTCGGGGAATTCATGGACGCACGCCGCACCGATGGGGCCCACATGAACAGCACGGGTGCGAAGTATCGCTTTTTCGGATGCCTGCGAGAGCGATTCCGGATCGAGGCCGAGTGGATCCACTCCGACTCCGCCGTTCCCCCACTGCGACGAATTTCGCCGATCTGGACATGCAGAGACGTTTGCCCGCCGCACCCGGCGCCGAAGGCCGGGACCCGACGCGATGCCTCCGCCCCGTCGTGCACTCAGGATCCCAACCCGAGCGGCCAGGACCCTCGCACCCGGGTCCGACGCCTCTCTTTCCCACCCAGGAGCCGCATGTGACATCGATTCAGACACCGCTCCACCCCGCGAACGCCTCCGGCAGCCCGCCCGCGCCCCGGACCGGCGAGGCAGAGCCGCACGTCTGGGCCGACATGACCGTCGAGGTGGCTCTGGCGGTCATGAGCGGCGCACGCACCGGGCGCCTCGTCGTCCGGGACGACGACGGCCGGCCCACCGGCCTCGTCACCCGGGCCCAGCTCAACGGCTTCCGCGCCACGTCCGCCTACACCGACCGGGTACGGCTGCGCGACCTGCGCCCCGCGGACTCTCCGTCCCGTCCTTGACGACGCGGGCCGAGGCCGAGCACCCGACCCGCCCCACCGGCATACCAGCCGATCGCCTCCCGCCTTCTGCGAACTTCTGCGAGGTCCCATGCGCTGCGTCATCGCCCGCTTCCCGTTCGAGCTGACGCAGAACGGCGTCATGGAGACGATGAAGGACGTCACGCCCGAACCCGCCACCGGCGAGTTCGTGATCATCGGGCGTCGCGAGTACCCCGTCATGCAGGTCGGCGCCGCCATCACCCGCCAGGACCGCCGCGACTTCAGCGCCCGCGAGGTCATCCGTGCCATAACCCGGGTCGGATTCACCTGTCGCACCCGCTCCGCAGCCATGGACGGCTCGACACGGCTCAGGGGACAGGCGTGCGCTCAAGCGCCGGGTGATTCCCAAGGTCATGGCGCGGGTTCGATTCCCGCCATCCGCTCTTCTCCGAAGGCCCAGGTCAACCACCTGGGCCTTCGCCGTCGTCCCCGGTGGTACCGGCCGACGGGGCCGCCGGATGGAAGCGTTCGGCAAGGAGGATCTCGGCAGCGTGGGTGGCGTTGTCGGCAGGAGCGGCGCGGGCCATGGCAGTCCGTGCGGCCTCGGGCGTCGTGCCCGAGGGGACGGCGCCCGGAGCACCGGGGCGCCGGTCGGAGTGGCACGGGCTCGACTTCGCTTCCGGCGGCTCGGCGGGACCCGAGCGGATGGCTTCTTCGGGGATCGTGAACCTTTCGGCCCCGGATGCCGACTGTCTTGGTGACCGTGGTGCGGGGCAGGGAGATGCGGTGGGCGAAGGCAGGCACAACGTGCTCCTGGTGGTGCGCTGCCAGCTCGGGGAACGGGAGGCGTTCCCCGAACTGGTGCGCGTCTGGCACGGACCGGTGTGGCGCTATCTGCGCGGGATGGTCGACTCGCCGCACCTGGCGGACGACCTCGCCCAGGAGGTGTGGGTCGCCGTGGTACGCGGACTGCCCCGGCTGCGGCAGCCGGAGCGGTTCGCCCCGTGGCTGTTCACCATCGCCCGGCGAACGGTGGCCGACCACCTGCGGCAGGCATACGCGACACCGGAGACATCGTGGGTGGAGGCCGACACGGTCGCCGCCGACGACGATCCCCTCAGCGATGTCCTGAACACGATGGAGATCGAGGCCGGCCTCACGGGGCTGCCGCCGCTGGAGCGCGAAGTGCTGATCCTGTTCCATCTACAGGATCTGCCTCTGGCCGCCTGCGCGGAGGTGCTCGATCTGCCGACCGGCACCGTCAAGAGCAGGCTGCACCGCGCGCGCCGCATGCTGCAGAACATCCTGATCGAGAGGACACGCGAGGCATGAGCGAGAAGCATCACCGAGCGCATCACCCGGACGTGCCCGCGGAACTGGAGCGTGCGCTGGCCACGGAAGTCTCGGTGCGCTCCCGGATGCGCTACGTGGCCGTCGGTCTGGCGGGAGGGTGCGCGGCGGCACTGATCGTTGCGCTGTGGGCGACCGAGCCGGCCCCGCTCCCTGCGCGCACCCAGGCCGCTTTCGCCGGAATGATCACTATTGGGCTGGCCTGGGCTGCTTTCTCCTGCTGGGTGCTGACCAGGCGCCGACCGCTGTTCGCTCGTGACCGGGTGCTGGGAGCCCGGCTCGCGCTCGTGGCGACCACGGCGACCGGCGCCGCCGGAACGGCACTGGCCGCGGCGCGTGGAACCGCGGGCGGGGCCCTGGCCGTCGGCCTGGTCGGCGCCTGCCTGGTCGGCGCCGCGGGAACGCTCCTGGCACGGGCGCAGTCCCGTCGCCGTGAACTGCTGCGGTTGCGGGAGACCCTGCGAAGAGGCGCCTCCTGAAAAGCCGGTTCCCTCTGGCTCGACACAGTCATCTACATGACCGAGGAGACCCCTGTGAACGACAAGATTGCACCCATCGGCCCCCTGGCCATCATCCTGCGCCGCCTCGGCGCAGGCAGACGGACCGTCGCGGTGATCTCGGGACTGGTGGGCACCGCACTCCTGATCGGGGCCGGCCTGCTCCTGGCCAGATCTTTCTGAGCCTTCGGCAATCACTCGCTTCGCCCCTTGCCCGCGGTTCTGGTCGGTGTCAGGCGATGCCGACCGGCACGCGGGTCGTCGACCGACTCGTCGTGGTGCGGCACCCACGACGGTGAGCCGTCGCCCCGGCGCGACAGGGCCGTCGTCCCGGAGCGCGAGGGCAAGCCCGCCGGCAGGAAGGAAGGTCTCCGGAGACTCCGGATCAAGGCCCCCCACGCCGGCTACCTCTTGATCACGGCCACCTGGACTCGCTGGTGGTCGGCGGAGGTGCAGGCCGGCCCCTCCGCTGGCACGACCCCGCACGCACCAAACCACTGACCTGCACTGCGCCGGGGCCCGGGCACCAAAGCGCGGAATGACCGAAAACCAGCAGTCAACTTTCGGGCAAGCGTGCGGAATAGCCAGCCACACCGCCCAACCCGCCTGAAATATTCACCTCACTTTCCCATAGCCTCAACATCGACCGCAAGCCTTGAAGCAGAGGGGGAATCGCGAATTCAACGGAGCGAATTTCAGCAATCGGAAGCACGCTCGCGATCTCGGCCTCGACAGTCGCGATGACGTCGAATCCCGCAAGCGCCGCCGTATCCGCGGGCCCGTACACAGGGAAATCCGAAAGCTATATCGCCAAGAACCACACAAGGGGATTCGTCAATATCCCCTGCGTTGTGGAACGTCGACCTGAGGGTGCCGCCACCTGGTCCCCAAGCACGGATTCAATGACAGTCAGATCGCCAACACGGCGGCACGCGGCAAGCAGAGCTTTGGGTTCTACTACACGAACCTGGGTCAGTGTCCGCCCATGACGTTCAAGATCGTCTGGAGCTGGAAAAGCCGTTCGGAGGTCAAGGGGATCCCACTTTCAAGCTGTCAAACATCACATTCTCGCATCAAGGCGACGAACTCACTCTGTCCGCGACCGTGGACATCGCTCCGGACCAAGAACGCAGCGAGCGGTGGCTCCTCGGTCTGGAGTTCTCGAAATTCGATGCCGCCGCCGCACATCCGAACGGGACAGCAGAGACACATTCCTGGTTCGCATTGATGGCGAAGACGAATATCGTCGAATGGTGGCACACGAGGAAAACCGAGCCCAACATGCCCGTCCCTCCCCGCCCCATCGGATAGGTCTTTCCGAGCTCACGGTGAACGGCACATCGCCCACCCGGTGGCCACCGGGTGGCCCGGGAGCCGGCCCGGTCCCCAAGCCCCCGCGACACCGCGCGAGCCCACCGCACGCCAACCCTGTGACCGGGCGAAACGGCAAACCAACCGGTGGGGAACCGGACCGAACCTCATTCGGGACGAAGAGGTCGTGGGTTCAAACCCCGCCACCCCGACAGAGTAAGACCAGGTCAGGGGCCTGATCTGCGAGAGCGGGTCGGGCCCCTGAGTGGTTTTTTGGGGCCGGTGTCCGCACGGCGCCGGCGTCGCTCATCGTCTGCGCGCGGCGATGCCGGCTCCCGCCTTGGCTGCGCACGCGACCAGGCCGAGACCGGCGACGGTCATGACGGCAACGAGCGCGGCTCCGGAGAGCCAGGCGTTGGCGGCGGCGAGTGCCAGCGCGAGCAGCGCGGCGGTCGCACCCAGTTGACCGTTCGTCCCCCTTTGGGGGTTCTCCTCAGACATCGTGCCCGTCCCTCATTCCCCTCTGCCCCGTCGCTGGCGTCGCCGGAGCGGGGCGAAGGCGGGCGGGGCGCGGATCCGTTCCGCGGGGTCGACGCGATGCGCGCGTGCCCACCGGGCCCGGCCTTCCGCGCCGCTGCTTCGCCCGCGGCCCTTCGTCGTTCCGACAGGGAGAAAACTGCCCTACCGAAGAGCCGTGTTCGCGTGGTTCCGGGCGCAGCTTCCTGCACCCGTGCGTGCAGCAAGCTGCGGGGCGGCAGGAGCGAAACCGGTGGATCGCTCCGTTCCCGCTGGCCAGCCGGGGTACGCGTTCCTATGATCGGCCCACCGTGCTGACCACGCGGAGCACCATCACAAGGGGGAGCCATTGCGCGCCGGAAGCCTCGAACACCTGGGAATGCCGGCCGAGGACGAAGAGCTGTACCGGTGCCTGCTCCGCCTCGCGGAAGGAACGCCCCCCGTGCTGGCCGAGCACCTCGGCATGCCGGTCCCACAGGTGGAGGAGCGGCTGGAGCGGCTGGACGCGATGGAGTTGACCTCGCTGGCCGACAACGGGAGCATCCGGCCGGCCCCGCCCGCGATCGCCGTGCAGCGGCTGATCGGCCTGCGGCTGCGGGAGTTGCAGGAAGAGCTGCGGCGGGTGGCGGCCGAGCAGCGGGTCGTCGAATCGCTGCTGGCGGAGCGGGACGCGGGACGTCCGGTCCCGCGCGACGCATCGGAGCGACCGGCCGTCGAGCGGGTGGAGGGGACGCCCAACGTTCGGGCGGTGATCGATGAGCTGACCTTCTTCACGCGGGAGGAGGGTCTGACCACGCAGCCGCACGGGGCGCTCAGCGCGGCCAGCATCGAGGCGTCCCGGCCGCTGGACGCCCGGATCCTGCGGCGGGGCATCACGATGCGCACGCTGATGCGTCCGGCGGCGGTGGAGGACGTCCCGACGCTGGCCTACCTCCAGGAGCTCTCGGCGATGGGGGCGGAGATCCGGATCTCCGAGAAGCCGCTGGAGCGGATGCTGGTCTTCGACCGGAGGACCGCGCTGACCCCGATCGACCCCCGGAACCCGCGCCTGGGTGCCCTGGTGATCCGTGAGGCGGGGCTGGTGGCCCATCTGGTCTCGCTGTTCGAGCGGATGTGGTCGGACTCCGTCACGCTGGCGGAGGCGGTCGCGGCCCGGCCGGGCCCGGAGGGAGAGCTGAGCGGGATCGAACGCAGGGTGCTGGCGAGCATGTGCCGGGCGGAGAAGGACGAGAACGGGGCCCGTGAGGTGGGCGTCTCGGTCCGCACGTACCGCAAGTACGTGGCGGACCTGCTCCAGCGCCTGGGGGCGGCGAACCGCTTCCAGGCTGCCCTGCTGGCCCGCGACCACGGATGGATCTAGGCCACGGATGGAGCGGGTGCGGCCGTCTCCTCCCGCGTGCGGGGGCGCTCAGCCGCGGGCGGGGGCGCTCAGCCGCGGGCGGGGTGCGGAAGCCCGTGGTGCACGCCGACCCCGCAGGGCGTCGGGGAGGCGATCGCGACGGCCGCCGCGTGGTCGGGTCCCACGGAGAGGTCGACGAGGTGCCACCCTTCGACCTCGTGGCGCACGTCGTCCGCCGCGGGGTCACGGCCGAGGCCGGTGCCCAGGCCCTTGAGGTAGGCCTCCTTGCGCGACCACAGACGGGCGAAGGCGGCCGGCCGGTCCTCCGGACGGGTGGCTTCGAGCTCCGCCCGCTCCGCCGGGTGGAGCACCTTCACGAGCTGTTCCGCGGCCTCGGGCGCGGGCACGGTCTCCACGTCGACGCCGATCGGGGTCGACGCGGTTCCGATCACCACCAGCCCCCGGGTGTGGGACAGGGAGAACTCCGGTGATCCGGTGGTGAGGACGGGCCGTCCGTGCGGCTTGTCGCAGCACGGGCAGGGGTCCCGGGCGAAGCGGAGCTCGCCCGGCGCCGCACCGGTCACGGCGGACAGGACGGTCCGGAGTGCGAGGTGCGCGAAGGCGTAGAGGACCCGGTCCGCGTCCCGGACGAAGGCCGCCACCCTGCGGTGCTCCTCCTCGTCCAGGACGGTCAGGTCGAGCGCGGTCGTCGAGTCCGCGGGCGGGACGGGCAGGATCCACACCCGTGCCTCGGTTCCGTCGTCCGCTCCGGTGCCACCGCGAAACATCTCTGCCGTCCCCATGGGGCCCATGCTCCCAGAGGAATCAGATGACCGGTGGGCGGCCCAGACGGGTCATGTGGAGGACCGTGGTCCAGCGCATGGGGGTACGGGGTCCCGCGGAGCGGCGGAGGCCCTCCACGAAGCCTCCGAACCATGCCTTCAGGCCCGGTAGGGAGCGGGTGCGGGCCACGGTCAGCAGGGTCCACACGCCCAGGTAAACGGGGACGAGGGGGGCCGGCAGGTTCCGCTTGGCCAGCCAGACGCGGTTGCGGGCGGTCATCCGGTAGTAGACGGCGTGCCGGGCCGGACTGGTCTTGGGGTGCTGGAGCAGGAGCTCCGGTGCGTAGAGGACCTTCCAGCCCGCGTCGAGGGCCCGCCAGGCGAGGTCGGTCTCCTCGTGGGTGAAGAAGAAGTCTTCCGGCCAGCCGCCGATCCGGTCGAGCATCGGCATCGACAGGCCGTGGCCGCCGCCGAGGAAAGTGGTCACCTCGCCGCCGCGCAGCGGGTCCTTCGCCCCGAGGCGGGGAACGTGCCGGCGCTGGGTCTCGCCGGTCTCGTCGGCGATGCGGAAGGAGACGATGCCGAGGGCCGGGTCCGCCTCGTACAGGTCCACGAGGTGGCGGAAGACGTCCGTGTCGACGAGGAGGCCGTCGTCGTCGAGGTCGACCACGACGTCGACGTCGCCGAACCCGCGCAGCGTCTCGATGGCGACGTTCCGGCCGCCGGAGACGCCCCGGTTCTCGGGAAGCTCGACTCCCATCACGCCCTCGGGCAGCTCCGGGAGCGAGCCGGTGCCATTGCCGACGACGACGATCCGGGCGGCGGGTTCGTCCTGGCGCGCCACGGAGTCGAGCAGCGCCCGCAGCTCGGCAGGGCGCGTGCCCATCGTCAGTACCGCCACACCCACACGAGGTCGTGCCACGACCCACTCCGTTCCCGTGTTCACCGGAAGCCGTTCCGGGCCTGTTCACCGGAGTTCGCTCCGGGCGCGATGCTAACCGGCCGCGACACCTTCCGTTCACCCCCACCTCGGGTGTCGTGCACCGGGCGGGGGCGGCAGCCGCGCGGAAGCGGGGCGGACGGGGGGCGGGGGCGGGGGGCTTCCGGCGGTCGCCCGGGAGCGGGGAGGGAAGGCGCCGGGAAGGGGCCCGGTCGGAGGTCGGACGGGGGCGGGTGGTGGCGGTGGGGGGCCGGAGAGGGGGAGCGCGGCAAGAAGGGGAGTCGGGCGGCTCTAGGCTGGTTCCCTTCCATCAGGTTGATCGATTGTCGAAAGGGTGGTCTCCAGGTGCTGGTCGCGGACCGATATCGGCTTCATGTGTGTATCGGCCGGGGCGGCATGGGCGAGGTGTGGCAGGCCACCGACGAGGTCCTGGGGCGCCCGGTGGCCGTGAAGTTGATGCTGGCCCAGGTAGCCGACCCCTCCGCCGGTGACCGGTTCCGCCTGGAGGCGCAGACCGCCGCACGGCTCAGCCATCCGCACGTGGTGGGCGTCTTCGACTTCGGCACCTGGGACGGAAAGCTCTTCCTG
The DNA here is from genome assembly GCF_042743065.1 of Streptomyces sp. NPDC058872. Taxonomy (NCBI): domain Bacteria; kingdom Bacillati; phylum Actinomycetota; class Actinomycetes; order Kitasatosporales; family Streptomycetaceae; genus Streptomyces; species Streptomyces sp. NPDC058872. The sequence continues at coordinate 58,623 of NZ_JBHYMK010000024.1, read as the reverse complement.
GTCATGGAGTTGGTGGAGGGCGACAGCCTCGCGGGAAGCCCTTCCCAGCCGCTGGTCCTGCCCGCCGAGCGGGTCGCCGTGGTCGCCGCCCATGCCGCTGCCGGGCTCGCCGCCGCCCACCGGCAGGGCGTGGTGCACCGGGACATCAAGCCGGGGAACCTCCTCGTCGATGCCGAGGGCACGGTGAAGCTGGCCGACTTCGGCATCGCCCGGTTCGTCGACGACCCTTCGGCCGCCCTCACGACGACGGGTCAGATCGTGGGCACGGGGCTCTACCTGGCGCCCGAGCGGGCCCTCGGCCAACCCGCGTCGCCCGCCTCCGACGTCTACTCGCTGGGCTGCGTGCTCTACCAACTCCTCACCGGAAACGCCCCGTTCCGGGCGGACACCGCGACCGCCCTGCTCTACCAGCACATCGACGCCGCACCGACGCCGCCCAGTCAGCTCGGGGTGTCCTTGTCCCCCGACTTCGAGACCTACTTGCTGAGCCTGCTCGCCAAGCAACCGGAGCAGCGCCCTCCTGCGCAGTCGATCGCGGACTGGTTCTCCGCCGGCAGCTGGCGCGCCTACCCCCGGGCCGCAGCACCGCGCCCCTCCCGCCCGGCGCCCCAGGCCGCCGGATCGACGCCCCTGCCGATGACCGCACCGGTGCACGCCGCCGCACCGACCCCCCCTCCCGCGAACAGGCCCCCCGCGCCGCGGAGCAGGTCCGCCGCCGCGCCCTCCGGCCGTCGGCGCGAGCGCACGTCGAGTGCCGGCAGCGGGCTCGCCGAGCTCTCCCGGCGCCGCCCCCGCAAGACCGCCGCGGTGGCCGGGGCGATCGCCTTCGTGGTCTTCCTGCTCATCGGGATGTCGCTGCTCTCCTGAGCCGCCCTCTTGAGGAGCCCTCCCGAGCCGCCCTCCCGAGGAGCGCCCGGCAGCAGCGCCCGGCACCCCCTTCAGTACGGTCGCGGTGCCATCACCTGCGGCGCCCCGCCGTCCACCGGGAGGAGCAGACAGCGCGGCACGCCGGGTCCCGGGGTCGCCCGTACGGACAGCGGGGTCGGCGGATCGGTCGGCAGCTCGACCTCGACGGTCACCGGCCGGTCGTCCCGGGTCGTGGCATGGCCGGTCTCCTTGCCGTCGACGAGCACCTCGACGACCGGGGTGTGGCCGGTCTGCACGGTCACGGAGACCGAGTGCCCGAGGTAGTCGATGTGGAAGTGGTGGCGTCGCCTCATGGGCCACCTCCGTACCGCAGGGGTGGTGCGCGCGTCGCCGGAAGGGCACGCGTACCTCCAGACTAGGTACGGTCCACCGCTCCCGCAGGGCCGGCAGGGGTCTCCGCGCCGACGTGCGGCCGTCGGGACCCGGTGGTCAGATGGTGCGGTACGCCGATCAGCGCCCGCGCGGAACGGAGCACCAGGCACATGAGCGACTCCCTGCCCTCCTTCGAGGACACGACCGACTTCGCCGACGCAGACCGGGGCTTCCTCGGCGCCCTCGTGCCCGGTGTGGTGAAGGCCGACGACGGCCGGGTGGTCTGGGACAACGACGCCTACGCCTTCCTCGACGCGGAGTGCCCGGACACCGCGCACCCCAGCCTGTGGCGGCAGGGCCGGCTCAATGCCCGCCAGGGCCTCTACGAGGTCACCGAGGGCATCTACCAGGTCCGGGGCCTGGACCTCTCCAACATGACGCTGGTCGAGGGCGAGCGCGGAGTGATCGTCATCGACCCGCTGATCTGCGTGGAGACGGCAGCCGCCGGGCTCGCGCTCTACCGGGAGCACCGCGGCGAACGCCCGGTCACCGGCGTGATCTACACCCACTCGCACGCCGACCACTTCGGCGGGGTCCGGGGCGTCCTGCCGCACGGCACCGAGGCGGGCGTGCCGGTCCTCGCGCCGGTGGGCTTCCTGGAGCACGCGATCAGCGAAAACGTCTACGCAGGCAATGCGATGACCCGCCGGGCGAGCTACATGTACGGCGTCGGACTGCCGACGGCGCCGGACGGGCAGATCGGCGTGGGGCTCGGGCAGAACACCTCCACCGGCACGATCAGCCTGATCCCGCCGACCCTGGACGTCACCGCGACCGGTCAGGAGGAGACCGTCGACGGGGTGCGGATCGTCTTCCAGCTGACGCCGGGCACCGAGGCCCCGGCCGAGATGAACTTCCTCTTCCCCGACCACCGTGCCCTGTGCCTGGCGGAGAACGCCACCCGCACCATGCACAACGTGCTGACCCTGCGGGGCGCGGTCGTCCGCGACGCCCGGATCTGGGCCCGTTACCTGGACGAGGCCGTGGAGTACTTCCACGGGAGGTACGACGTCGGCTTCGCCTCCCACCACTGGCCCACCTGGGGGCACGACGCGGTGGTGCGGTTCCTGGAGGAACAGCGCGACCTCTACGCGTACCTGCACGACCAGACCGTCCGGCTGCTCAACGAGGGGCACACGGGCGTCGAGATCGCCGAGCGGATCGAGCTGCCGCCCGCCCTCGCCAAGGCCTGGCACGCCCGGGGCTACTACGGTTCGCTGAGCCACAACGCCAAGGCGGTCTACCAGCGCTACCTCGGCTGGTACGACGGGAACCCGGCCCACCTGTGGGAGCATCCGCCGGTGGAGCTCGGGCGGCGCTACGTGGAGGTCGCGGGCGGGCCCGCCGAGGCCGTCGCCAAGGCCCGCGGGTACGCCGAGGACGGCGATCCGCGGTTCGCGGCGACCCTCCTCAACCACGTGGTCTTCGCCGACCCGGAGAACGAGGAGGCGAAGCGGGCCCTCGCCGAGGTGTACGACGAGCTCGGGTACGGGGCCGAGAACGCCACCTGGCGCAACTTCTACCTGCGCGGCGCCCAGGAGCTCCGCGAGGGCGTCACCGGTGACATGGTCGACATGACCAATCCCGAGATGTCGGTGGCCCTCACCGTCCCGATGCTGATCGACTCGATCGCCGTCGCGATCGACGGACCGCGCGCCTGGGACGAGGACCTGACGATCGACCTGGTCCTGACGGACGGTCCCCCGGAGGGGGGCGAACGACGGCGGCTGACCCTGCGCCACGGCGTCCTCACCCACCGGGCGGTCGACGAGCCGCGCACGCCCGCCGGGCTGGTCCTCACCCTCGCGAAGGTGCAGCTCCTCGGCCTCCTCGCCGGCCGGGACCTCCAGGAACTCGGGATCGGGGTGGAGGGAGATCCGGCGCTGCTCGCCCGTCTCTTCTCGTACGTCACCAAGCCCGACGCCCAGTTCCCGATCGTCACCCCGTGAGCGGGCCCGGGAGACCAGGACGGGCCGGACGGCACCTGCTCAGCGCACCCCCCACGCCAGGACCCCCAGCAGGACCAGCACCAGACAGATCCCGAAGTTGACCCCCTTGTACTGGAGGAAGACGGCGACGAACTCCCGCAGGGTCGCCGAGGGCCAGAAGTAGGCGGCGGTCGGCGAACCCACCACCTGGCCGTCCAGGCCCGCCTTCCGGGCCATCAGGGCGGCACGGAAGGCATGGAAGTTGTTGGTGACGATCACGCAGGAGGAGCCGGGGCGCTCGCGCTCCATCAACTCCTTGCTGAAGAGCATGTTCTCCTCGGTCGTGCGCGAGCGGTCCTCGCGCACGACCGCCGCGGCCGGGAAGCCGCCGTCGATCAGGTGGTCGGCCATCGCGTGGGACTCGGGCAGCTCCTCGTCGGGGCCCTGCCCGCCCGAGGTGATGAGGACGGGCGGCTCGCCGTCGCGCTCGGCGAGCTTCTCGTACACCTGCCGCCCGCGGTCGAGACGGCTCGCGAGCAGCGGCGGCACCCGACGGCCCCCGACCAGGCCGGAGCCGAGGACCACCACGTAGTCGGCGTCCCGCCGCAGCCTCATCCGGCCGTACAGGAACGCGTAGCCGACGAAGCAGACGAAGAGGAACGAGACGTAGCCGAGGACCAGCAGGGTGGTGCTCGTGAGCAGTCCCAGGACCGGCGAGCCGGTGAGGGCCGTCGCCACCGTCAGGGCCATCACCCCGAACATGCCGAGGCCGGCGAGGAGCGCGAGCAGGTTGGCCGGGCGCCTGCCCTCCTTGCGCACCATCTTCACGCCGTTCGCGCAGAGCAGCCCGGCGAGGACGACCGGTCCGATGCCGAGCACCAGCAGCAGGGCGACCATCACGGTCTCGGCGAGCCCGGGCCGGGTCTCGTCGATCCTCGCGAGGAGGCCGATCCCGAGGAAGGTGACGGCGAGACCGAGGTACACGGCGTTGCCGAAGCGGCGTCGGTCGCGCAGCACACCGCCCCCGAAGAGCAAGAGAAAGACGGCGGCCACGACGAAGGCGAACATTCCGGCATCGTAGACACCGGCGCGGACAGCGCGCGGCGCCCCGCCCCTCGCAACGGGTCCCGCACCCCGTCCGTCGCCATCCGTCGCAGCGGGTCCTACGCCTCGCCCGCCAGCGCGAACAGGCCGCGCCGTGCCCCCTCTTCGTACGCGCTCCGCAGCTCCGGATCGTCGAGCAGCGACCGGAGGGCCGTCTCGCTCCGGTTCCGGGTCACGGCGCAGTACTCCGCCGGTCGGTACGACTCGTCGAAGACCGAGGAGCGCAACAGGTCGACCGCGCCGAGCAGATGGGCCGCCGAGTCGCGCTTCCCCTCCATCACCCGCATCTGGGCGAGGAGTTCCGCCGCGCAGGCCGCGCCCGCCGCCGAACCGAGCCGCAGGTGTTCCCGCAGCGCCGTCCTGGCGTACTCGGCGGCCCGCGCCTGGTCCCCTTCCCACGCACCGAGTTCGGCCCGCACGTGGTACGACCAGGCGTCGGCGAACAGATCGCGGCCCACCCGGACCCATCGGCTCTCGCGGTCCAGGTCCCCCTCGTCCAGCGCCTCCTGCGCGGCCTCCGGATCGGACCGGCACAGGGCCAGTGCGAGGCCGACCCAGCAGGCCCGCCGGGTGGGGCCGAACTCCGGTTGCCCGTCCATCTGGTCCAGTGCGTCCCTGAACTCGGCCGCCGCCGCACGGGCGCGTCCCTGGTGGAGGGCCGTGGCACCGCGCAGATGGGCGAGGACAGCCAGGCACTGCCCGTCGCCGTCCCGTACGGCCGCCGCCCACGCGCGGGCGAGGAGCGGGTCGGCGTCCTCGGGACGGCCCGCCTCCAACTCCAAGAAGGCGGCCAGCCAGAGGGCGCGGGCGGACGGCGGCCCCGATTGCAGGTTGAGGGCGTGCCACAACCGGGCGCGGCCCTCGGCGTTCCTCCCGCAGGCCACCCACAGGAACCACAGGGAGACCACGATCTCGACGGACGTCCCGGCCTCGGTTCCCGGCGAGGACGGTGCGGTGGTCGGGTCCATGGCGGCCGCCAGGTCGGGCAGGTCCCGCAGCGCGAGGTCCCGGGCATCGAGCTGACGGCCCCGCTGCCACCAGTCGGCGGCCCGGCGGGCCACCTTCACGCACCACTGCCGGTGACGGAGCAGCACCGCCGGGCGTTCGCCGCGTGCGGTGAGCCGGCGGGCGCCCACGGCCCGCATCGGATGCGGCATCCAGTAGCGGGACGGCCCGGCCTCGCCGTCGAACAGGTCGTCCACGGGGAGCAGGGCGAGGGGGGCGAGGCGGTCCAGGGCGACCTCGACCGCCCGGGCGGACAGGGGGGCGGCCGCACAGACCTCGCGGACGGCCTCCCGGGCGAAGGGTCCCTCGAAGACCGACAAGCGCTCCCACAGCAGCCGCTCGACCGGCCCGCAGCCCTGGTAACCGTGCTCGGCCGCGGCGATCTGCTCCGCGCCGACGAGTTCGCCCCACAGGCGCTCGGTCTCCGCCGGCTCTCCTGCCGCCATGTGTGTCAGCCCCCGTGTCGCTCTCCCGTCCCCGCCGTGGCGACGGGGGACGGGCCCATTGAAAACCAGCCAGCTTCGCGGCCTGAACGCGTACGTCCTGATCCACATCCTGGGGCCTCCCGGCGCCGGGGCCCAGGGTTTTCGGGGGATCGGTCGAAGAGACCCGCGCACACCGGGGAATCCGCCCGACCGGAGGCGGTCACGCGTGTTCTGATGGATCGGTGGAATTCGCCGTGTTCATGATGCTGCCCGGCCTCGTCGTCCTGCTGACCGCGATCGCCTTCGCCGATCAGTTCCTGCGCCTGGCCGGGCGCGAGGCCTTGATCGAGTACATCAGGGGAACCCGGGGTCGGTCCACGGGAAAGCGGTAGTAGCCGTCCTCGTGCCGCTGGAGGGCACCGTAGCGGGGGAAGAGCGAGACGTCGTGCTCGTGCAGGAACTCGATGCGCAGGCCCGCCTTGGCGAGCGCCGTGACGACCGCGCCGACCGGGTGCACCCACTCCACGCTGCGGTTGTGGACGGTGACCGCGTCGAGGTCGGCGTACGTTCCCGGCGTGGTGTCCACCCATGGATCGCGGACGAAGTAGTCGTGCACCACCCGGCTGCCGGTCTCGTCGTCGAGGGAATCGGTCAGCGGATGGAACTCGGCCAGGTAGAGGAAGCCTCCCGGGGCGACGAGGGAGGCGGCGGTCTCGGCCCACCGGTCGATGTCGGGCAGCCAGCACAGGGCTCCGGTGCCGGTGTAGACGATGTCGTACGAGCGGTCCGGGACGGCCTCCGCGGCGTCGTACACGTCGGCGGCCACGAAGGCGGCCCGGTCCTGCGACAGGTCCAGGTCGGCGGCGAGCGAGCGGGCCGCCTCGACGGCCGGTTCGGAGAAGTCCAGGCCGACGACGCGGGCGGCGCCGCGGCGGGCCCAGGAGAGGGTGTCCAGACCGATGTGGCACTGGAGGTGGAGCAGGGAGCGCCCGGTGACGTCGCCGACCTCGGCGAGCTCGAACCCCCGCAGGGCGTCCTTGCCCGCGCGGAAGGAGTCGAGGTCGTAGAAGGCTCCCGCCGCGTGGATCGGGACGCGCTCGTCCCAGCGCGCGCGGTTGGCCTCGCGCCAGTCCTCGGGGGTCGGGGAGTACATGGCGGCGAGGTTATCCACAGGCTGAGGGGGGCGCGACCCGATTGTCGGCCGCCCGGAGCATGATGGGAGCCATGACCACGGAGAGCAAGCACATCGACGTCCCCCTGTGGGAGCAGCGTTTCCGGGCGCCCCGCGTCTCACTGCCCGAGTGGGCCGAGGAGGCACCGGACCGTTCGCTGTTCGTGTCGAACGCGACCGGGACGTACGAGTTGTACGCCTGGGACCGGACGAGCGGCGAGCAGCGACAGGCCACCGACCGGCCGAACGGGACGACGGACGGCATGCTGTCGCCGGACGGCCGGTGGATCTGGTGGTTCGCGGACACCGACGGGGACGAGTTCGGGGTGTGGATGCGCCAGCCGTTCGCGGGCGGCCCGGACGAGCCCGCCGTGCCCGGTCTCGCCGCCTCCTATCCGGCCGGTCTCGCCCTCGGCCGGGAGGGCACGGTCGTCGTCGGCCGGTCCACGGACGAGGACGGTTCCACGGTCCACCTGGTGCGCCCGGGGGCCACCGCACCGGTCGAGGTCTACCGTCACCGGGAGTCGGCGGGCGTCGGCGACCTGTCGCACGACGGCTCGCTGATCGCGGTCGAGCACACCGAGCACGGGGACGCGATGCACTCCGCGCTGCGCGTGCTGCGGGTCACCGACCAGGGGGTGGAGGGGGTGGCCGAGCTCGACGACACCAAGGGCGGTACGGAGGAGCTGGGCCTGGCGGTCCTCGGCTTCGCGCCGCTGGCCGGGGACACCCGACTGCTCGTGGGCCACCAGCGGCGCGGCCGTTGGGAGCCGATGCTCTGGGACGTGGCGACGGGCACCGAGACGGACCTGCGGCTCGACCTGCCGGGCGACGTGTCGGCGGAGTGGTACCCGGACGGCTCGGGCCTCCTGGTCGTGCACGGCTTCGAGGCCCGCAGCGAGCTGTGGCGGTACGAGATCTCGACGGGCGCCCTGGTCCGGGTGGACACCCCGACCGGTTCGGTGTCGAGCGCCACGGCCCGGCCGGACGGCTCCGTGGAGTACCTGTGGTCCTCCGCCGCCGAGCCGCCGGTGGTGCGCTCCACGGCCGGTGGCGTCGTCCTGGACCCGCCCGGCCCGAAGGCCCCGCCGTCCGTGCCGGTGGAGGACGTGTGGGTGGAGGGTCCCGGCGGCAGGGTCCACGCCCTCGTGCAGCGGCCGGTGGAGGGCGAGGGCCCCTTCCCGACGGTCTTCGAGGTGCACGGCGGCCCCACCTGGCACGACAGCGACGCCTTCGCGTCCGGCCCGGCCGCCTGGGTGGACCACGGGTACGCGGTGGTGCGGGTGAACTACCGGGGTTCCACGGGGTACGGCCGGGAGTGGACGGACGCGCTCAAGCACCGGGTCGGGCTGATCGAGCTGGAGGACATCGCAGCGGTCCGTTCCTGGGCCGTGGACAGCGGCCTCGCCGACCCGGAGCGGCTCGTCCTCGCCGGCGGTTCCTGGGGCGGCTACCTCACGCTGCTCGGTCTGGGCACCCAGCCGGACGACTGGGCGGTCGGCCTCGCGGCGGTCCCGGTCGCGGACTACGTGACGGCCTACGAGGACGAGATGGAGGCCCTCAAGGCACTGGACCGGACGCTCCTCGGCGGCTCCCCCGAGGAGGTGCCCGAGCGCTATGCGGCCTCGTCGCCGCTCACCTACGTGGACGCGGTGAAGGCCCCGGTGCACATCTCGGCGGGCGTCAACGACCCCCGCTGTCCGATCCGCCAGATCGACAACTACGTCGACCGGCTCGTGGCCCGGGGTGCGACGCACGACGTGTACCGGTACGACGCGGGCCACGGCTCCCTGGTGGTGGAGGAGCGGATCAAGCAGGTCGCCCTGGACCTGGACTTCGCGGCCAGACACCTGGGGACCCGGCCTGCGGGGGGCTGAGTCCGCTTGCGTACCGTGGGGGGCGTGTACCGGTTCCTGAGAACGCCCCGCTGGTGGGGGATCAACGCCTTCGTCCTCCTCGCGATCCCGTTCTGCGTGTTCATGGGCACCTGGCAGCTCGGCAAGTTCGAGGACCGCGTCGACTCCCACCGGGAGGCCGAACAGCGGCCGGCCGCGAGCGCCCTGGGGGCCGAGCCGCTGGAGTCCTTGCTGCCGGTGGACAAGGAGACCTCGGGCCGTTCGGCGCGGGCCAGCGGCCGGTTCGGGGAGCAGTTCCTCGTACCGGACCGCGAGCTGGACGGCCGGACCGGCTCGTACGTCCTGACCATGTTGAGGACGGACGGCGGCCGATCCCTGCCGGTGGTCCGGGGCTGGCTCCCCGAGGGCGCGGAGGTCCCCGCCCCGCCGACCGGCGAGGTGACGGTGGTGGGCGCGCTCCAGGCCTCGGAGAACGCCGGCACGAAGGGCGTCCGCACGGCGGGCGGGCTGCCCGAGGGGCAGCTCGGCATGATCAGCGCGGCATCCCTCGTGAACCTGGTCACGGACGACGTCTACGACGCCTGGATCACCCTCACGGACTCCCCCGCCGGGCTCACCCCGGTCCCGGCGGTGGCCGCGGCGGGCACGGGCTTGGACGCGAAGGCCTTCCAGAACCTCGGCTACACGGCGGAGTGGTTCGTCTTCGCCGGCTTCGTCGTCTTCATGTGGTTCCGTCTCGTGCGCCGCGAGGCGGAGGCCTCCCGCGACGAGGCGCTGGGCCTGTAGCCCTGGGGGCCGGGCGGGGCCCCGCGCCCGGTGGGGGCGGGGCCACTGCACTCAGGAGGCGGCCAGGACCCCGGTCCGGTAGATGGTGCCGGAGCAGGCGTTCGGAAGGGTCGCCGCGGCCATCGGCCCACCCGGCTCCGCGGTGTGGCTGACCAGGACGCTGCCCTCGGCCGGCGCCCCGTCGTCGAGGACGAGCTGGGGGCCGAGGCCCGTGCCGTCCTCCGCTTCGGCGGCCGGCCCGGTGCCTCCGGAATCCGTTCCCGCGCTCGTCTCCGGTGCGGCCGTCCCGCTCGTCGGGGTGGGCGTCGGGCTCGGCGTGACCGGCGGCTCGGACGGAGCGGTCGGGGTGGGCGTCGGCGTCGCACGGGGGCTCGGGCAGGTGTCGCTCGGCACCCAGACGAACTTCACCTCGTAGCCCTCGTTCGGCTTCAGCACGAGGGACGACAGCTCCTGCGAGGGGTCGGGCAGTCCGCTGCCACCATCCCCCGCGGTGTGGCGGACCACCGAGATCCGCCCCGGGTCCGCCGCCCCCCGGGCCTCGAAGCCGACGATGCCCGAGCCGTCGACCAGACAGTCCCGGTCGGAGACGTTCACCGTGCGGAAACTGCCCTGCATCCTGCCCCCGCTGCTGGGAGCCGCGGTGTTCACCGCAGTGACCGCGAGCTGGTCGACGGCGCACCGCGGGGTGCCGCTGGGCTTCGCGCCCGGCGCATCCGGCTGGCCCCCCTCGGTGGCACCGGTACCGGGCTGCTGCGTCTTCCCGGCCTGGGAATTGCCGTCACCGGGCCCGTGCGCTGCGCTGCTCGTGGGGGCCTCGGTGCTCTGGCCCCCTTCGGTGCCGGTCTCGATGCCGGTACCGCCATGGGACTGCTCGCCGTGGCCGGCGTTCACGGGGTTGGCGGCGGAGATTCCGCCGGACGCGGCGACGTGCACGAAGGCGGGGACGGCCGTGCCGATGAGGACGGCGGCAGCAGCCGCACCGACGACCACCTGCCGCCTGCGGGCGCGCCGGGCGGGCACGGCACGGCGGAGGTGCTCCAGCGAGCCGAGGGAGGGTTCCATGCCGCCCACCGCGTCCTGGAAAAGCCGCCGCAGCGCGAGCTCCTCGTCGCCCTCGCCGGGCCCGGGCTCGATCTTCACCATGCGCTGTCCACTCAGCTCGTCACGTTCTTCCAGGGCATCCTGCTCGTCTGCGGCGGGGACGGCAGCATGACGCCCGCCCTCCCCCGCCGCGCCCCCGTCACACACCGTTTCCACAGCGTGTGCCGTTCCGGTGCCACACACCGTCTCTGCGCCATCGGCCTTCTCGATGTCACACACCGGCTCCGTGCCACGGGCCGGATCCCCCTCGGGCGCGCTTGCGGCGGCACGCCTCTCGGGGACGTCGTCGCCCTCACGGCCTTCGTGGGCGACTCCGTCCCTGTCTGATCGCTGGCTCACGTGGTCGCTCCCATGGCGACGCGCAGTGCCGCGATGCCACGCGAGCCGTAGGCCTTCACCGAGCCCAGGGATATGCCGAGCGTCTCCGCGACCTGGACCTCGGTCATGTCGGAGAAGTAGCGCAGGGCGAGCACCTCGCGCTGGCGCCGCTGGAGTCCGCGCATGGCCTTGATCAGGTCCTCGCGCTCCAGTTGCTCGTACGCCCCCTCCTCCGCGCTGGCCATGTCCGGCATCGGCTTGGACAGCAGCTTCAAGCCGAGGATGCGGCGGCGCAGTGCGGACCGGGAGAGGTTCACGACGGTCTGCCGCAGATAGGCGAGCGTCTTCTCGGGCTCGCGCACCCGCTTGCGGGCCGAGTGGACGCGGATGAACGCCTCCTGGACGACGTCCTCGCAGGAGGCCGTGTCGTCGAGGAGGAGCGCCGCGAGGCCGAGCAGCGACCGGTAGTGGGCGCGGTAGGTCTCCGTCAGGTGGTCGACGGTGGTGCCGGTGGTGCCGGTGGCCGCTGCGGCCGTCTCGGCGCTCTTCCGGGGCCCGGGGATGCCGTCCACCCCGGCGGTGCGGGATTCGGTGGGCACGGGTGCGATCACCGGCATGCCGCCGAATGCGCGCGGGCGCCGGGACGGCCGGACCGCGGAACCGCGCACGGGGCCGACGGCGCCGCTCCGCACGGGGAGCACCGCCGTGCCCGCGCGGCGCAGCGGGGCGATGGTCGCGATGTCGAGTACCTCTGCCACGCCTGTTGGACACGCGTCCCCCCCAAAGGGTTGTACGCGTCCGCCACGCTTTTCGACGACGATCCGTTCGTCCTCATGCGTAACCGTTCTCCCCCGATGCCCCCGTTTTCAGCGTGTCCTGCGCCACACGGTTGTGGGTGCGCGCAGAGACGCGCCCCGCCCGACTCTGGTTGCGGCACGGGGGAAATGCATCCTCGAACACGGCATCGCCGCAGTTCAAGAGGTATTTGACGCCTTTTTGCTCACAGAACGTTCACCGATCCTACAAAGCCGTGGCGATCGATTCGGCGATCTGGAGCGCGTTGAGGGCGGCGCCCTTGCGGAGGTTGTCGGCGCAGACGAAGAAGTCGAGCGCCCTCTCGTCGTCCATGGAACGCCTGACCCGACCGGCCCAGACGGGGTCGGTGCCGACGACGTCGACGGGGGTGGGGAAGTCGCCCGCCGCCGGGTCGTCACAGAGCACGACGCCGGGCGAGGTCGCCAGGACCTCGTGGGCGCGCCCGACCGGAACGGGGCGTCCGAAGCGGGCGTGCACCGAGACGGAGTGGCCCGTCACGACGGGCACCCGGATGCAGGTGGCGGCGATCCGCAGGGCGGGGAGGTCGAGGATCCGGCGGGTCTCGTCGCGGACGCGCTCCTCTTCGGAGGAGGCTCCGTCGGTGCCGGGGGTGCCCGCCCAGGGCAGGACGTTGAGGGCGAGGGGGCCGGGGAAGGGTCCGGTGTTCTCCCCGACGACGCGGCGCACGTCTCCGGGGTGGGTGCCCAGGTCTCCGTCGCCGGCCACCAGGCCGAGTTGGGCCCGGAGCGCGTCCACGCCCGCCTGCCCGGCGCCGGCCCCGCCGGCGGCCTGCTGGGCGGTGACGACCAGTTCGGAGAGGCCGAACTCGGCGTGCAGGGCGCCCACGGCGACGACCAGCGCGAGGGTGGTGCAGCCGGGGCTCGCGACGATGCCCCGGGGACGGACGCGGGTCGCGTGCGCATTGATCTCGGGGACGACGAGCGGCACGTCGGGATCGCCCCGGAAGGCCGCGGAGGTGTCCACGACGACGGCGCCCTTGGCGGCGGCGATCGGTGCCCACTGCTCCGCGACGGCCTCGGGGACGAGGAGGAGGGCGAGGTCGACGCCCTCCAGGTTCTCCTCGTCCAGTGCGAGGACCTCGCACTCCTCCCCCCGCACGGAGGCCTTGAGGCCGACCGAACGGGAGGAGGCGAGGAGACGGATCTCACCCCAGACGTCCGCGTGGTGCGTGAGCATCTGGAGCATCACCGAGCCGACGGCTCCGGTCGCACCGACGACCGCGAGCGTCGGCTTCGGCGTCATCGACCGGTGCCTCCGTAGACGACGGCCTCGTCCGAGTCGCTGTCCAGACCGAAGGCGGTGTGGACGGCGCGCACGGCCTCGTTGACGTCGTCGGCGCGGGTGACGACCGAGATGCGGATCTCGGAGGTGGAGATCAGCTCGATGTTCACGCCCGCGTCGGACAGCGCGCGGAAGAAGTCCGCGGTGACGCCGGGATTGGTCTTCATTCCCGCGCCGACCAGGGAGATCTTGCCGATCTGGTCGTCGTAGCGGAGCGAGTCGAAGCCGATCGCGGTCTTCGCCTTCTCCAGCTCGTCGATGGCCTTGTGGCCCTCGGCCTTGGGCAGGGTGAAGGAGATGTCCGTCAGACCGGTGGAGGCGGCGGACACGTTCTGCACGATCATGTCGATGTTGATCTCGGCGTCGGCGACGGCGCGGAAGATGGCCGCGGCCTCGCCCGGCTTGTCCGGCACGCCGACGACGGTGATCTTCGCCTCCGAGGTGTCGTGGGCGACACCCGAGATGATGGCCTGCTCCACCTTCTGGTCCTTTGCGTCGGAGAGCGGTTCGTTGCTGACCCAGGTGCCCTGCAGCCCCGAGAAGGAGGAGCGGACGTGGATCGGGATGTTGTAGCGGCGTGCGTACTCGACGCAGCGGTGCAGCAGCACCTTGGAGCCGGAGGCGGCGAGCTCCAGCATGTCCTCGAAGGAGATCCAGTCGATCTTCTTCGCCTTCTTCACCACGCGCGGGTCGGCGGTGAAGACGCCGTCGACGTCCGTGTAGATCTCGCAGACCTCGGCGTCGAGCGCCGCGGCGAGCGCCACGGCGGTGGTGTCGGAGCCGCCGCGGCCCAGCGTGGTGATGTCCTTCTTGTCCTGGGACACGCCCTGGAAGCCCGCGACGATGGCGATGTTGCCCTCGTCGAGGGCGGTGCGGATGCGACCCGGCGTGACATCGATGATGCGCGCTTTGTTGTGAACCGAGTCGGTGATGACACCGGCCTGGCTGCCCGTGAACGACTGGGCCTCGTGACCCAGGTTTTTGATCGCCATGGCCAGCAGGGCCATGGAGATCCGCTCTCCGGCGGTCAGCAGCATGTCGAATTCGCGTCCGGCAGGGATCGGGGATACCTGCTCGGCGAGATCGATCAACTCGTCCGTCGTGTCGCCCATCGCGGAAACCACGACGACCACCTGGTGGCCGTTCTTCTTGGCGTCCACGATCCGCTTGGCGACGCGCTTGATGCCTTCGGCATCGGCAACGGAGGAGCCTCCGTACTTCTGCACGACAAGGCCCACGTGCGCTCCTCGCTCAGTTTGTGCCGCAGCCGGCGCTGCGATCGCCTCAGTTTATCGAGGGCCCCGGAAACGCCAGCGTGATATCGCATGCTGAGATGAGGTGCTCGGAGAGTGATCACATGAGCCGATCTCCCGCCCATCGGACCGCCTCCGGGCCCGGGCCCGGCCGCGGATTCACCCCGGCCGCAGGCGCCGAGGGCCCTCCGCCCCGGCCCGCGGAGGCCGTACCGGTGCCCCGGCCGGACGGATGAACGGCACCGGCCCCCGCCGCCGGAGGGGCGACGGGGGCCGAGGGGCCGGGACGCGCGTGTCGGGCGCCGCCCCGGGAGGGGTCCGGGCCTTGCGGTCCGCTACTTCCGGACGGTGCGGGCCCGCAGGCCCAGCGGGGCGGCGATCTCCTCCAGCATGACGCGGCCCGCCTCCTCCGCGAGGTCGTCCTCGGTGAGGTCCTCGTCCGTGTCGAGGCCGTCGAGGGCCGCGAGCGGCTGGTCGAGGCGGACGTGGGACACGAGGGACTGGAGGGCGCGGAGGGTGGCCGAGGCGGTGGGGCCCCAGTTGGAGAAGTACGAGAACTGCCACCACCACAGCGCCTCGCTGGTGCGGCCCGCCCGGTAGTGGGCGAGGCCGTGACGCAGGTCGGTGATGATGTCGGCGAGGTTGTCGGAGATCCGGGCCGGCACGGGGGCCTTGCGCGGCTCGTAGGGGTCGAAGACCTCGGAGAAGACGTCGACCGGGTCCAGGATGACCGCGAACCGCTCCCTCAGCTCGTCCACGTCCGGCTCCGGGCCCGTGTCCGGTTCGTAGCGCTCGTCGGGGACGATGTCCTCGTGCGCACCGAGCCGGCCGCCCGCGAGGAGCAGCTGGGAGACCTCCAGGAGCAGGAAGGGGACCGCACTGTCCGGCTCGTCGCCCTTGGCGACCTCGGTGGTCGCGACGATGAAGCTCTCGATCGAGTCGGCGATCTGGACCGCGAAGTCGTCCGGGTCCTGCGTGACGGAGTGCAGTGTGGCGTCAGACATCGAGCAGCCTCCCTGAGAGCGCTCGGGGGAGCGCGCCGGCCCTGTCGTCATACATCTAGCAGCCTCCGCCCCTCGAAGGCACGGCCGAGGGTCACCTCGTCGGCGTACTCCAGGTCGCCGCCGACCGGGAGACCGCTGGCGAGCCGGGTGACCTTCAGCCCCATGGGCTTGATCATCCGCGCCAGGTACGTCGCGGTGGCCTCGCCCTCCAGGTTCGGGTCGGTCGCGAGGATCAACTCGGTGACCGTGCCGTCCGCGAGCCGCGCGAGCAGTTCGCGGATGCGCAGGTCGTCCGGGCCGACGCCCTCGATCGGGCTGATCGCGCCGCCGAGGACGTGGTACCGCCCCCGGAACTCGCGCGTCCGCTCGATCGCCACGACGTCCTTGGGCTCCTCGACCACACAGATGACGGCGAGGTCGCGGCGCGGGTCCCGGCAGATGTTGCACTGCTCCTGCTGCGCCACGTTGCCGCAGACCGCACAGAACCTGACCTTCTCCTTGACCTCCAGGAGTGCCTGCGCGAGCCGCCGGACGTCGGTGGGCTCGGCCTGGAGGACGTGGAAGGCGATCCGCTGCGCGCTCTTGGGACCGACGCCGGGCAATCTGCCCAGTTCGTCGATGAGGTCCTGAACCACGCCTTCGTACAACGGAACGCCCTTCTCGGAGGTGCTTGATTCCTACGGTAGTGGCTGGAAACCAGCCTTAGAAGGTGTACGGGTCAGAAGCCCAGGCCCGGCATCCCGCCCATGCCCTGCGCCAGCGGACCGAGCTTCGCCTGCTGGAGCTGCTGGGCGTTCTCGTTGGCGGCCTGGACGGCGGCCAGGACCAGGTCGGCCAGCGTCTCCGTGTCCTCCGGGTCGACGGCCTTGGGGTCGATCACCAGGCCGCGCAGTTCACCGGAACCGGTGACGGTGGCCTTCACCAGGCCGCCGCCCGCCTGGCCGTCCACCTCGGTCGCGGCGAGCTCCGCCTGGGCCCGGGCGAGGTCCTGCTGCATCTTCTGGGCCTGCTGGAGAAGCTGCTGCATGTTGGGCTGGCCACCACCGGGGATCACGGTCACTCACTCCTACGGGTCTTCGGACGTCGGTACGCCGAGCCTACGTGCTTGCCGACCGGGGTGCCGACGCAACACTTTCGAGTGAGAAACTGCGGGCTCCTCTACCTGATCAACACCCTCTTGCGGGCGGAGATCCCGGGATTCCGGGCCCATCGCCCACCATTCGGCGGTAGGAAGGGCAGGCACCACGTGCACCGCACGTCACAGAAGGACACGAGCGCTGAGCTGAACAGAGGAGTCCCCCGGTGAGCCAGCAGCCGGAGATGCAGCCGCCGGGGCAGCCCGGGGGCGACGTCCAACGTGATCTGACCGGTACGCCGTTCCCCCTGGGCGACTGGGGAGAGCCGGCCGAGCGGCTCGACGAGCTGTACCGCTGGGTCGAGGGCAATGCCCTGCGCACCATCGAGTGGTACCTCTCCGACCGCGTCTGGAAGCGCCGCTGCGCCCGGATCCTGCGGGTCGGCACGGCCGTCGGAGTGATCGCGGGCGCCGCGCTCCCGCTGCTCGACCTGACCGGGGCCGCCGAGGGCACCGCCGGCTGGGGCTACCTGTCGTTGCTGCTCGGTGCCGCCTGCATGGCCTGTGACCGGTACTTCGGGCTGACGTCCGGCTGGATAAGGGACGTGGCGACGGCCCAGGCCGTGCAACGCCGACTGCAGACGCTGCAGTTCGACTGGGCCTCGGAGAGCGTCCGCGAGGTCCTGGGTCCCACGGAGGGCACCGCGAGCGAGGCGGCCGAGCGGTGCCTGGGGGTGCTGCGGCGCTTCTCGGAGGACGTGACGGAGCTGGTCCGGGCGGAGACCGCGGACTGGATGGTCGAGTTCCGCTCGGGTCCGGCGCCGCTGGCGCTCCAGTCGGTCGGCGTGGTGCCGCCCCGGGCGGAGAGCCCGCCCCCCTCGGGCCGTTTCCCGCTGCCGCCGGGCACGCGTCCGAACATGCCGCGCCAGCGCCCCCCGGAGACGCGCTAGACCGTGCCCGGAGGGCTCCGACGGGTTCGGGCACGGCCGGGGTCCCCGAGCCCGTCGGAAGGCCTCCGGGGCGTCCGGCGCCTCAGCTCAGGATGATCATCGATCCCTGGGCCAGGCTCCGGGTCGCCGCCGCGTGCAGACCCAGCCAGACGTGTCGTTCCCGTGCGAAGGGGTGGTCGCCCCGGGGGACGGCCGCGGCCGGCTCCTCCAGGGTGGTCGGCCGCTCCGGCGGCTCGGGGGCCGCCGGCGGGTTCGCCGGGTCGATTCCGATCGCCGGCGCCACGAACTCCAGCTCCCGCAGCAGCCCGTACGAGGAACCGAGCGGGCCGCCGCCCTCGAGGAGTTCGTCGCTGGCGAGCGGCACCGGGAAGTCCACCGGCACGTACGCGCCGGCATGGTCGTAGTGCCAGACCAGGTGCGACTGCTGGGCGGTCGCCTCGAACATCTCCAGGAGCTGCTCGTAGTCCCCGCCGAGCTCGCCGACCGGCTCGACCGGTAGCCCGCACATCTGGAGCAGGTAGGCGCGGCGGAGGAAGTGCAGGGCCGCATAGTCGAAGCCGGCGACCGGAGCGACGTCGCCGGAGAGCCCCGGCATGTACGCGTAGACGGGCACGGTCGGCAGGCCCGAGGCGGTCAGCACGGCGTCGTAGGCGGCGATCTCTTCCGCGAAGGGGTTGTCGGGGCTGTGGCACAGCACGTCGACGAGGGGGACCAGCCACAGGTCACAGGCCAAGGGAGGCTCGCTCTCCGTCAGTTGCAGGGACGGCCAGGGTAGTCGGCCGGGCCGACGAGGCCCACCCGTTGGGGACCTGCCCCCTGCGGCCCGGGCTCAACCCGGCCCGGTGCCGCGATGCGGATCACCCCGCCCGCCGTTCCAGGCGGTCCGCCCATTCCATCGAGTGCGCGTTGTAGTCCCGGACGACCTGGACGGCGGCTCCGGCGTCACCGCGGGCGATCGCGTCGACCAGGTCCACGTGCCCGCCCCAGAGCCAGCCCAGGAGGTCCCGTTCGGAGCGCAGGTGGGGCACGGAGAAGACCCAGGCCTGGACGCGGAGCCGGTGGAGGAAGTCGGCGAGGTACTCATTGGCGGCGACCAAGCGGCCCAGCTCGCGCCAGTAGCGGATGTCGTAGCCGATGAGGACGTCGAGGTCACCGGCGCGGGCGGCACGGGCGGCGGCCTCGCCGCGGCGGCGCACCGAGACGAGCGCGACCCCGATGCCCCGTTCGGCTTCCGGGGCTGGGGGCGTCGCGGGCGCGTGCCGGCGGAAGATGCCGTCGACGACGAGCATCCGGGCTTCGACCATGCGCCGGTAGTCGTCGACCGAGTACTGGTGGACCCGGAAGCCGCGGTGCTGGTCGGAGTCGAGGAGGCCCTGTGCGCAGAGGTCGACGAGCGCTTCCCGCACGGGCGTGGCGGAGACCCCGTACTGCTCGGCGATCTGCTTGACGGTGAATTCCCGGCCCGGCTGGAGACGGCCTGCGAGCACTTCGTCACGCAGCGCGTCCGCGATCTGCTGTCGCAAGGTGCTGCGGGTGACAGCTCCGCTCGCGGGCATCGTTTCGGTCCCCTCCGTCCGGTTCCGGACACCCTAGTCCAGACGGAAGGGACCTCTCCGTTCCGTGTTTACGCGGTGTGCTCGTCGGCCACCGAGAGGGCCGCGTCGAGGGCGGCGAGGCCCTCCTTGACCTCGGCCTCGGAGACGTTGCAGGCGGGAACCGCGTGGGTGCGGTTCATGCTCACGAGGGGCCAGAGGCCGTTCTTCTTGGCGGTGTCGGCGAAGGCGGCCATCGGCGCGTTGGCCTCGCCGGCCGCGTTGTACGGGACGAGGGGCTCGCGGGTCTCCCTGTTCTTCACCAGGTCGAGGGCCCAGAAGACGCCCATGCCGCGGACCTCGCCGACGGACGGGTGGCGTTCGGCGAGCTCGCGCAGCCCGGGACCGAGGACGTTCTCGCCGATGTGGGCGGCGTTCTCGACGACCTTCTCCTCCGCCATCACGCGGAGGGTGGCGACGGCGGAGGCACAGGCCAGCGGGTGACCGGAGTAGGTCAGGCCACCGGGGTAGGGCCGCTTGTCGAAGGTGGCGGCGATCTCGGCGTTGATGGCGACGCCGCCGAGCGGCACGTAGCCGGAGTTCACGCCCTTGGCGAAGGTCATCAGGTCGGGCACGACGCCGAAGTGCTCGGCGGCGAACCAGGCGCCGGTGCGGCCGAAGCCGGCCATGACCTCGTCGAGGATGAAGACGATGCCGTACTTGTCGCAGATCTCGCGGACACCGGCGAGGTAGCCGGGCGGCGGGGTCATGATGCCGGCGGTGCCGGGCACGGTCTCCAGGATGATCGCGGCGATCGTCGCCGGCCCCTCGAAGGCGATCGTGTCCTCCAGGTGCTGGAGGGCCCGGGCGCTCTCCTCCGCCTCGGTGGTGGCGTAGAAGGGCGAGCGGTAGAGGAACGGCGACCAGAAGTGCACGACGCCCGCGGAGGCCGTGTCGGAGGGCCAGCGGCGCGGGTCGCCGGTCAGGTTGATCGCCGTGGAGGTGGCGCCGTGGTAGGAGCGGTAGGCGGAGAGCACCTTGGTCCGGCCGGTGTGCAGCCGGGCCATGCGGACGGCGTTCTCGACGGCCTCGGCTCCGCCGTTGGTGAAGAAGATCTTGTCCAGGTCGCCCGGGGTGCGCTCGGCGATGAGGCGTGCGGCCTCGGAGCGGACGTCCACGGCGAAGGAGGGCGCGAAGGTCGCGAGCTTCCCGGCCTGCTCCTGGACGGCGGCGACGACCTTGGGGTGCTGGTAGCCGATGTTGGTGTAGACGAGGCCGCTGGCGAAGTCGAGGTAGCGGTTTCCGTCGTAGTCCCAGAAGTACGAACCCTCCGCGCCGGCGATGGCGAGCGGGTCGATCAGTCCCTGTGCGGACCAGGAGTGGAAGACGTGCGCGCGGTCGGCGGCCTTGACGGCCGCGCCGGCCTGGGGATCGGGTTCGACATGAGGGGTCATGCACCGAAGGGTAAGGAACCGCAGGTGGGACCGGCCATGAACATCTTGTCCACCGAGACCGCGGCGGACCCGACACGTTGCCGGGCCGTCTCGCCGTCCGGGCGGAAGGGCCTCGGGAAGCGGGAGGGAGGGGGAGCCGGAAGCCGCGCGGGAGGGAGGGAGCCGCGCGGGAGGGAGGGAACCGGGAAGCGGGCGGAGCACCCGGGCCGCCCCGGTGGTGCGGGAGGGGCGGCCCGCAGTCGTGCGGACCGCCCCTCCCCCGTGTGCGGGGAACCCTGATCAGCAGTACAGGTTCGACCCCGCGGGGACGCCCAGGACCTGGGTGAACCGCTGGTAGGTGGTGACCCGGCTCTGGACCTGGGCCGGGTTGCCGCCGTTGCACTCCAGGCTGCCGTTGATGGAGCGGATGGTCTCGCCGAAGCCGGCGCCGTTGACCATGGCGTTGTGGGCGGTCATGGTGCCGGGACCGTTCTGGGTGTTCCAGTACCAGAGCCCGGTCTGCATGGCGACGGCCGGGTCCTGCTCGACGCGCCAGGGGTTGTGGAGCAGGTCGATGCCGAGTGCGTCGCCGGCGGCCTTGTAGTTGAAGTTCCAGGAGAGCTGGATGGGGCCGCGGCCGTAGTAGGCGGCCTGGCCGGCGGGGCAGCCGTAGGGCTGGCTCGTGTCGCAGTAGTGGGGGTAGTTGGCGGTGTTCTGCTCGACGATGTGCACGAGGCCGCCCGTCTCGTGGGAGACGTTGGCGAGGAAGGCCGCGGCCTCCTGCTTCTTCACCGTGTCGCTGCCGGTGGTGGCGAAGCCGGGGTAGGCGCCGAGGGCGGCGGTGAGGCCGGCGTACGTGTAGAAGGGGTTCCGGTTCGGGAACATCTGGTTGAACTGGGCCTCGGAGACGACGAATCCGGAGGGGTTCGGGTCGGTGCCGCCGCCACCGGTGCCGCAGGCGCCCTCGTCGCGCCAGACGTCGGAGGAGCCGGGCCGCTCGTTGAGGGTCCACCACTTGGCGTACCAGTTGTGGCCGTTGTACGAGGCGGTCATGCCGCCGGTGTAGACGCTGCCGGAGTTCCAGGCGCCGACGCAGGCCGGGGCGGCTCCGGCCGAGGCGACGGGGAGGAGTGCGACAAGGCCGACGGCCGTACAGAGCGCGGCCATCAGGGTGACCAGTTTGCGCAGCATGCGTGCTTCCTTCCGGGTGGGGTCCGGGCGGATTCCGGGCGGGAAGGCACAGCGAAGCGGTATTGGTCTGAACCTGTCAAGGTCTAGACCAAAACATGGAACGGATGGGGCCCCACGGGCGGATGTGGCCACGACGCCACCCCCACGGACCGCCCCGGTGCCGCAGGAGCGCGGGACGGCCCCGCGTCCACCGCGGGGCCGTCCCGGAGCGGTCCCGTCCCCCGACGGGACCGACCGCTACGCGACCGGCTGCAGCGCCGGCTCCTGCGCGAGGGCCTCGACGGTCGCGAGGGCCTCGGCGCGGGAGTCCTCGAACAGCGGGACGAGCTCGGCCATCGCCGGAACGAAGGGGGCCATGGTCAGCTCGGGCAGGACGAAGGTGACGTCCAGGCCGAAGCCGTCACCGAGGGCCTGTCGCAGATAGCCCTCGACGTGGTCGTTGCCGTGCTGCGGGGTTCCCTCGCGGTAGGAGCCGCCCCGGCTGGCGACGACGACGGCCCGCTTCCCCGCCAGCGAGGGGTGCTCGGTCAGCGCGGTGCGCCCCACGACGAAGACGTGATCGATCCACGCCTTCAGGGTGGAGGGGATCGCGTAGTTGTACATCGGGGCGCCGAGCAGGATCACGTCCGCCCGCTCGGCCTCCTCGACCAGCTGCCGGCGCAGCGCGAACGCGGCCTGCTCCTCGGTCGACCGGTCGGCCGGGGCGGTGTCGTCGGCGTAGTAGGCGGCGGCTCCCAGATGGGGGATCGGGTCGGCCGCGAGGTCGCGGTAGATCACCGCACCCCCGGGGTGCGCCGCCTCCCACGCCTTGCGGAAGGCGGCGGCGACGGCACGGGAGTGGGAGTTCTCACCGTTGAAGGACGTGTCGATGTGCAGCAGGGTGGCCATGGCTCCGTCTCCTGGTTTTCACGGTCCGTGTTCTCGGCAGGCAAGGGAAATCCTGCTTCCTCAACCAAAGTTGAGGTCCAGCGACTGTGACTCGGATCACGACGCCCCTCGCGTCCCGCACGCCGAAACGCCGAACCCCGAGCGACGGCCGGGGCGTCGCTCGGGGCGAGGGAAAACGGAGGATGACGGGACGATCGGGTCAGATCATCAGGATGATCCGGCCGGGTCGGTGCCCCGCCTCCGCCCTGCGGTGGGCCTCCGCGACCTCCTCCAGGGGCATCACGTCCGCCACCCTGGTGATCAGCTCCCGGTCCGCCACCTTCCGCAGGCTCTCCGCGAGCCTGGCGGCGTCCGGTACGGCCCGAACGGCCTCGACGCGGACGTCACGTTCGGTGACCGGCACCCGGTCCGGGGCGAGCGCGGCGAACACGCCGCCGTCCTTCAGCGCGGGAAGCAGGGCGTCGCCGACGATGGCCCCGTCGAAGACCCCGTCCACGCCCTCCGGTTCGCCCGCGAGCACCTTCGCCACCACGTCCTCCGGAGTGCCGCGCGTCACCACCTGCTCCGCACCGAGGACCCTCAGCTCGGCCTCGTCGCCCTCGTGGGCGACGGCCACCACCCGCAGCCCGGCTGCCGAGGCGTACTGCACCGCCAAGCGGCCCACCACGGCGCTCGCGCCGGTCACCAGCAGCGTCGCGCCCGCCGGGAGCGCGAGCCGGTCGAGGCCCTGCTGGGCGGTGGCGGAGGCCAGCGGAAGGGAAGCGGCGACGGTGAAGTCCACGTCGTCCGGGACCGGGGCCAACCACTCCGGTTCGGCCCAGATGACCTCCGCGTAGGTGCCGTCGCCCGTCAGGGCTTCGAACCAGGGGTGGAAACCGGCCACCCGGGTCCCGGGTTCCATCCCGGGCACGGGGTCGAGCAGCCTGCCGGCGAAGTCCGTGCCCAGGACGAACGGCGGCTTGAGCGCGCCGACCGCGTCCGCGTACAGCCCCGCGCGGATCCGCAGGTCCGCCTGGTTCACTCCGGCCGCCTTCAGACGCACCCTCACCTTGCCCGGAACCTCCCCGGCCGCGGGCTCGGGCCGGCGGGCCATACTGAGCACCTCGGGTCCGCCGTAGGCGGTCACTTCGACGACACGCATGGGGTACTCCTCAGACGGAAGGCCCCCCGGTGGCCATTACACCCACGCTCCAGACGCCCGGCAACCCCTGTCCGTCCACCCGGGGAGGTGCTGCTGAACGATCTGAACGAACGGCGAAGTCCGCGTGGCGAGCCGCTACGCCGCCCCCGTCTTCGCACGGGCGTCCGTACCGTCCCGGCCATGGAGTGGATAACCGCAGAGAACGTGATCGCCGTGGGAACGGCCCTCGTCGGTGTCCTGGTCACGCTCGCCGTCGTCTGGATCGACCGGTTCTCACCGCAGCGCAAGCGGCTCGGCTACCGGGTGCAGCTCAACACCCCGCTCCACCGGGAGGAGAACCGCGACAGCGAGGTCATGACCGTGCGGGAGGGCCAGGTGGTGGGCATGGCCACGCCCGCAGACGGCTCCACCCTCGTCCTCCTGCGCATCGAGAACGACCGGGAACTCGACATCGGCTCCGAGGACTACGGGGCCGCCGCCGAACCCCACGGGCTGAAGGTCACCTTCGGCGAGCGGACCGTGCAGGGCGTCGTCGCCACCGTCTCGGCCGGTTGGGACTCCATCCGGGACGACCTGGAGCGCTCCCCCGCGCTCGGCCGGAGCGGCAACGCGGTCCTCGTCCCCAAGGTCGCCCTGGAGCGCGGGCAGTACTTCAAGCTGCTGGTCCAGCTCTCCGGCGGGGTGGCCGACCAGCAGGTCAAGATAGACGGGAGCCTCCAGGGCGGCAAGATCCGGCGCAACAGGAGCGCTTCCCCGGATGACAAGCCCGCCCGCTTCAGCCCGACCGCACGGGCCGTCACCATCGTCCTGACCACCTGTGTCGTCGCCCTGGCCGCGATCATCGTCAGCGAGCGGACCCCGCCGCCGATCGGCTGCGCCCGGGGCCGGGTCACCCTCACCGGGTCGACCGCCTTCGCCCCCGCCCTGCGGGAGGTCGCGCGGCAGTACGAGAAGGACTGCGAGGGCTCGACGGTGGCCGTGGACGTGCACGGCTCCACCGCCGGCACCAGAAGGCTCGCCGAGGCGGGGGCGAAGGCCGGGAAGGGCTCGCCGGCCCTGATCTCCTTCTCGGACGGGCAGAAGCCGGGCGGTTTCCCGGAGCTGCGGGAGACCACCGTCGCCGTCTCGCTCTTCACCCTCGTCGTCCACGACGGAGTGCCCGTCGAGGACCTCTCCCTGGAGCAGGTGCGCCGGATCTACCGGGGCGAGATCACCGACTGGGGCCAGCTCGTCCCCGGCGTCCACCAGCCCGTCCTCCTCATCAGCCGGGACGCCAACTCCGGCACCCGGCAGGTCTTCCAGCGCCGCGTCCTCGACCGCAACGAACCCGCGAACTCCTCCCAGGACTGCCGGACCCTCGACGACCCCGCCTCACCGGTCATCCGCTGCGAGCTCGACTCCACCGAGCAGGTCCTGAGCACCGTCGCCAAGCTGCCCGGTGCCATCGGCTACGCCGAGCTCCGGGCCACCGACGGCCGGAAGGGCCTGCACCGGGTGGCCGTCGACGGACGCCGGCCCGTCGTGGACGAGCTGGGCGAGTCCGACTATCCGTACCGAGAGGTCGAGTACGCCTACACCTGGGGCGTGCCCCCGGTCGACTCCCTGGCGTCCAGCTTCCTCGCGTACCTCCGCTCGGGCCGCGGCCAGGACGTCGTCGGAGCCCACGGGCACCTGCCCTGCGGGACCCCGAAGGGGCTGTGGGCGTGCGGGGCGGATCGAGGGCCCACCGGGGCGGACGGGGCGGCCGGCGGGCGGGCATCGACCGGGGCGGCCGGCTGACCCTTCTGGCATGCTCTGGCGACGTGGAGTCATTGAACGCGGAAGATCCGGTCAGCGTCGGCCCGTTCCGTCTGATCGGCCGTCTCGGGGTCGGCGGCATGGGCCGGGTGTTCCTGGCGCGCTCGGCCGGCGGGCGGACCGTCGCGGTCAAGGTGGTGCACGCGGAGCTGGCCGCCCAGGACGAGTTCCGGCAGCGGTTCGCGCGCGAGGTCGCCGCACTGGAACGGGTCGGTGACACCGGCACCGCGCCGGTCCTCGGCTCCGACACCACAGGCGACTCGCCGTGGGTCGCCATCGGATACGTACCGGGACCGTCGCTGCGGACCGTGGTCGGCGACGAGTTCGGGCCGCTGCCGCCCGCGACCGTACGGGCCCTGGCCTCCGGACTCGCCCGCGCCCTCGACCACATCCACGCCGCCGGACTCGTCCACCGCGACCTCAAGCCGTCCAACGTGCTGCTGACCGTCGACGGGCCCCGGATCATCGACTTCGGCATCGCCCGCGCCGTCGACAGCACCTCCGTCGGCGGCAACCTCACCACCACCGGAGCCGTCGTCGGCTCCCCCGGCTTCATGTCCCCCGAGCAGGTCCGCGGCGACCGCGTCACCCCCGCCTCCGACGTGTTCTGCCTCGGCTCCGTGCTCGTCTACGCGGCGACCGGCCGCGCCCCCTTCGGCACGGCGGACAGCGGCGTCCACGCCACGATGTTCCGCATCGCCCATGACGAACCCGACCTGACGGACCTGCCGGCCGAACTCTCCGGACTCATCCGGGCCTGCCTCGCCAAGGACCCGACGGGCCGGCCCACGGCCGCCGAGATCGCCGAGGCCCTCCCGGTCGCCGACCCCTGGCTCCCGGCGGACGTGCTGGCCAGGCTGGGACGCCACGCGGCACGGCTGTTGGAGGCGGAAGCCGCCACGGAGGGGACCGCACCCACCGGTGCCGCTCCTCCCCCGCAGCCCACCGGCACCGCGCACGGCACGCCCGACCCGGCCGCCGCCGACACCAGCCCCGCCGCTCCCCGACCGCGGCGCCGTCGCACCGCCCTGGTGGCCGCCACCACCGCCCTGGTCCTCTCGGCGGCGGCCACCGTCGCCTATTCCGTCTGGCCCGACCGGAACGCCCGAGCCGGGGCGAGCAGCGGAAAGAACGGCACCGCCCGCCCCGCCGGCATCGTCCCGGACGCCTTCATCGGCGCCTGGGAAGGCGTCCTCAAGGGCGGTGCGAACGCCCCGAAGGAGACCCGGCGGATCGAGATCGCCCAGGGCCCGGCGGGCGCCAAGACGGCCGTCTACACCCATGTCACCGGCGAGCTGCTGTGCATCGGCCGGGCTCCCCTGGTCTCCGCCACCGACGGCGAACTGCTCCTCGGCGAGGCGGAGGTCACCGCGAGCGTCCCCGCCCAGCGCTGCACCCCGGCGGCCCGCCAGAGCCTGCGGCTGCTCTCCGCCGACGTCGTCTCCTGGGGATCGGGCGTCGCCACCGGCACCTTCCAGCGGGTCAGGGCCGGAGCGGACGTCGTCCCCGCCGGCCTCGTCGGCACCTGGAAACAGGACCCGGACACGGTGACCCAGCCGGAACCCGACCGCTGGTCCTACCGGCTCGTCATCAGCCAGGGCCCGGTCGGCGCCCCCCTGGTGCGCTTCGAGCACTCCTACCCGCGCATGGACGACCAGGGCAACCTCCTCGCCGAGAACGTCAACTGCGCCTCCACGGCCGTCGTCGGCGGCTCCGGCACTCTCCTCGTCATCGGCCCGGAGACCCGCGACCGGGACGTCTGGGACTCCGAGTGCGCCGAGAACGGCTCCGGCAACCTCCGCATCGTCCGGTACCAGGGCAAGGAGGAGCTCCACCTGTACGGGATGGACTTCGACGGGGAGCCGGCCGAGTTCGTCCGCGACTAGCCCGGCTCCACGGGTCCCCGCGTTCCCCGGCGGGGACCGGACCCGCGGGCCGCAGGGCCCGGCCGCGGAAAGGCCGCGGGGGCGACGCCCGGGTCCCGGACGTCGCCCCCTCGGCGCGTGCCCGCCGTTCCGCCGGAGCGGACGGGCGAGCGGGCGCGGTCGCCTAGAGGAAGGAGTTGATCTCGATCGTCTCCGTGCGGCCCGGTCCCACGCCGATGGCCGAGATCGGGGCGCCCGACATCTCCTCCAGTGCCTTGACGTAGGCCTGCGCGTTCTTCGGCAGGTCCGCGAAGGTCTTCGCCTTGGTGATGTCCTCGGACCAGCCCGGCAGCATCTCGTAGATCGGCTTCGCGTGGTGGAAGTCCGTCTGCGAGTAGGGCAGCTCCTCGACGCGCTTGCCGTCGATCTCGTACGCGACGCAGACCGGGATCTGCTCCCAGCCGGTGAGCACGTCGAGCTTGGTGAGGAAGAAGTCCGTCAGGCCGTTGACCCGGGTCGCGTAGCGCGCGATGACCGCGTCGAACCAGCCGCAGCGGCGGTCACGGCCGGTGGTGACGCCCCGCTCGCCGCCGATGCGGCGCAGCGCCTCGCCGTCCTCGTCGAACAGCTCGGTCGGGAACGGGCCCGCGCCGACACGGGTCGTGTAGGCCTTCAGGATGCCGATGACCCGGGAGATCTTCGTGGGACCGACGCCCGCGCCCGTGCAGGCGCCGCCCGCGGTCGGGTTCGAGGAGGTGACGAAGGGGTAGGTGCCGTGGTCGACGTCGAGGAGCGTGCCCTGGCCGCCCTCGAAGAGCACGACCTTGTCCTCGTCGAGCGCGTTGTTGAGGATGAGCGTGGTGTCCGCGACGTACGGCTTGATCTGCTCCGCGTACTGGAGCATCTCCTCGACGATCTGCGCGGCGTCGATGGCCCGTCGGTTGTAGAGCTTGGCGAGGAGCTGGTTCTTGCCCTCCAGCGCCGCCTCCACCTTCTGGGTGAGGATCGACTCGTCGTACAGGTCCTGGACCCGGATGCCGACGCGGTTGATCTTGTCGGCGTAGGTCGGGCCGATGCCGCGGCCGGTGGTCCCGATCTTGCGCTTGCCGAGGAACCGTTCCGTCACCTTGTCGAGGGTGACGTTGTACGGGGTGATCAGGTGAGCGTTGCCGCTGATCAGCAGCTTGGACGTGTCCACGCCACGATCGTTCAGTCCGCTCAGCTCGGAGAGCAGGACCGCCGGGTCGACGACGACACCGTTCCCGATCACCGGGGTACACCCCGGCGAGAGGATTCCGGAAGGGAGGAGGTGGAGCGCGTACTTCTGGTCGCCGACGACGACCGTGTGGCCGGCATTGTTGCCGCCCTGGTAACGCACCACGTAGTCCACGGATCCACCGAGCAGGTCGGTGGCCTTTCCCTTGCCCTCGTCACCCCACTGAGCACCGAGCAGCACAAGTGCGGGCACAGGCGTACACCCCTTCCGGGTGGGGCATGTCCAAGGTCAGGGGGCGTACGCCGCCTCACCGGTGTGCCCCGGAATAGACGAAGCCCCTGGCGCAATAGCGCAAGGGGCTCTTGCACAAAGATGCTACCCGAGGAAGGACCGAGGTGTCGGATCACGACCAGCTGCTGGTCATCGTCGACCCGGTCGCCCGCCGAAATGACGGCGAGTCCGTACGGATCGCGAAGGATGTGCTGTCCGCCGGCGCAGAGGCGAAGATCTGCCTGCCGGACGGCCCCGAGGAATTCTCCCGGGCCCTGGCCCGACGCGGTTCGCGACGGATCGTGGTGCTCGGCGACGACCGCGCACTGCTGCGCACGGTGGCCCTGCTGCACCAGGGGCGGGACCTCGCCGACGGGGCCCTCTCACTGGTGCCGATCGGCACACCGGACACCCTGGAGGTGGCCCGTGCGCTCGGCGTGCCGCACTCCACGCCCACGGCCGCCCGCGCGGTGCTGCACGGGGCCGTACGCCGCCTGGACCTGCTCGCCGACGACAGCGACGGCGTCGTCCTGGGCGACCTGCTGGTGCCGGCCGTGCCCGCCCTGGCCCCGACGACCCCGTCCGTCTGGGACGCCTGCCGCTCCCTGGTCCGCACGCTGGTCCGGCCGGCCCCGGCGGCACTGGCCGTCCGCACCCACCGGCTGCGGGTGGAGGCGGACGGGGTGCTGCTCGCCGATGTCGACGCCCCCGTGGAGGGGCTGACGGTCCGGCCCGTCTCGGGTGCGGTCGAGGTGACCGTCCGCCCCCGGGCCGCTCCGCCCCGCCGGACGACCGCCCACAGCCTCACGGTCTCGGGCCCCGACTTCCGCTACCGCGCGGACGGCCGGCTGATCGGCCCGGTCCGTCGCCGCACCTGGACGGTGTTGGCGGGGGCGTGGGGGCTGACCCTGCCCCGGGAGGTCGCCCACGAGGTCCGTGCGACGCGGTGAACGGGAGGGCCGGGCGACCGCCGACACGGCGGAGACCGGAGGCTCAGGGCTCCGGGACGGCCCCGGGCCCGTCCGCCGTCCGCGCCTCCTTGTGGGCGCGCCAGCGGTCCATGATCCCGAGCATCTCGGTGTGCAGGAAGGCGAAGAACTCGGCGGTCTCCGCCGTGCGGCGGCCCGCCGCCGTGTCCGGGCCGAGGGCCTCGGCGCCTTCTTGGAGGACCTTCTCCCAACGGACGAGGACCTGGTCGCGCCGGGTGAAGGTCTCGTACCAGAGCTCGTTGTGGAGGACGTACCGGTCGCGGCGGGTGCCGGGGTCGCGCTCGCGGCTGACCATGTCGACCCGGGTGAGGTAACCGATCGCGCCGGAGACGGCGGCCGGGCTGATCTGCAGCTGCTCGGCGAGCTCGGCCGCGGTCAGGGAGGCGGTCTCGGAGGTGAGGAGGGCCGCGAAGACGCGGCTCGCCATGCGCTGCATGCCGGCGGCGGTCATCTCGGCCGCCAGGCGTTCGACGAAGCGGGACAGCGCCTGCGCACTCCCGTCTTCCCCGGCGGTCGTCGTCATCTCGCTCATCCTCCAGACTTTATACGGTTCCTTAACTTCACAAGTTTGTGAACATCCCGTACGTTCTGAATCATGACGAAGGCAATCAGCGTCGCGGGGCTCCACAAGTCCTTCGGGCGCACCCGTGCGCTCGACGGTCTCGACCTCACCGTCGGAACCGGCGAGGTCCACGGCTTCCTCGGCCCCAACGGCTCCGGGAAGTCCACCACCATCCGGGTCCTGTTGGGCCTGCTGCGGCCCGACTCCGGCAGCGCCCGGCTCCTCGACCGCGACCCCTGGCAGGACGCGGTCGAACTGCACCGGCGGATCGCGTACGTCCCGGGCGACGTGACCCTGTGGCGCAACCTCTCCGGCGGCGAGGTCATCGACCTCTACGGCCGGCTGCGCGGCAACGGGCTCGACCGGACGCGCCGGGCCGAGTTGATCGAACGCTTCGAGCTGGACCCCACCAAGAAGGGCCGCACCTACTCCAAGGGCAACCGACAGAAGGTCGCGCTCGTCGCCGCCTTCGCCTCCGACGCCGACCTGCTCGTCCTGGACGAACCGACCAGCGGCCTCGACCCGCTGATGGAGGAGGTC
The DNA here is from genome assembly GCF_042743065.1 of Streptomyces sp. NPDC058872. Lineage (NCBI taxonomy): Bacteria > Bacillati > Actinomycetota > Actinomycetes > Kitasatosporales > Streptomycetaceae > Streptomyces > Streptomyces sp. NPDC058872. The sequence goes on along the minus strand of NZ_JBHYMK010000024.1, from coordinate 27,806 downwards.
TTCCAGGGCTGCGTCGAGGACGCCCGCCGCCGGGGACGGACGGTCCTGCTGTCCTCGCACATCCTCAGCGAGGTCGAGGCCCTCTGTGACCGGGTCAGCATCATCCGCAAGGGCAGGACCGTCGAATCGGGTTCGCTCGCGGAGCTGCGCCACCTGACCCGGACCAGCATCACGGCCGAACTCGCCGGCCCCCCCGACGGCCTGGCCCGCCTCCCCGGCGTCCACGACCTCACCCTCCAGGACGTCGAAGGAGGGCGGGGCAGCCGGATCAGCCTCCAGGTCGACACCGACGGACTCGACGCCGTCCTCCGGTCCCTGACCGCCTCGGGCGTGCGGAGCCTGACCTCCACCCCGCCCACCCTGGAGGAGCTCTTCCTCCGCCACTACGCGGACGCGGGGGCGACGGCATGAGCGCCCTCGCCGGCACCGGCGCCCTCACCCGGCTCGCCCTGCGCCGCGACCGGCTGACGATCCCCGTCTGGGCCCTCGTCACCGGCGGCCTGGTCGTCAGCGGCGCCGGCTCCCTGGAAGGGCTGTACGGAACGGCCGCGGAGCGGTCCGCCCTCGCCGCCTCCATGACCGCCAACAGCTCGATGCGGGCACTGTACGGACCGGTCTTCGGCGACTCGCTCGGCGGTCTGGTCGCCTGGCGCTTCGGCACCTTCGGCGCGGTGCTCGCCGCCGTCGCGAGCCTGATCGTGGTGGTCCGCCACACCCGTGAGGAAGAGGAGACGGGACGTCAGGAGATGCTGTCCGCCGGTGCGGTGGGACGCCGGGCACCGCTCACGGCCGCCCTCCTCGCCGCGCTCGTCGTGAACGCCGCCGTCGCCCTCCTCGTCACCGCCGGCCTCGCCGGCCAGGGAGCGGCCGGAGCCCTCGCCCTCGGCCTGGCGATCGGCGGCACCGGGATGGTCTTCGCCACCGCCGCCGCGCTCACCGCCCAGCTCACGGAGAGCGCACGGCTCGCCAAGGGCCTGGCCTCGGCCGTGCTGGGCCTCGCGTTCGTGCTGCGGGCGGCCGGGGACGCCGGTACCGCGGACGGCGACTCGGTCCTCACCTGGCTCTCGCCGATCGGCTGGGCCGAACACGTCCGCGCCTTCACCGGCGAACGCTGGTGGGTGCTGCTCCTGATCGCCGGTGCCGTCCTCGTCCAGACGGCGGCGGCCTACGCGCTGACCGCCCGCCGGGACATCGGCGCGAGCTTCCTCGCGACCCGGCCGGGCCCGGCCGAAGGCAGACTCGCAACGGCCGGGGCGCTCGCCTGGCGGCTCCAGCGCGGTTCGCTCCTCGGCTGGTCGCTCGGCTTCCTGCTCGGCGGCCTCGTCTTCGGCGGGATGGTCGAGGGTGCGGCCGACATCGTCGGCGACAACGAGCGGGCCCGCGAGATCTTCGAACGGATGGGCGGTCAGACGGCGCTCACCGACGCCTTCCTCGCCACCATGGCGTCCCTCTTCGGGATGGTCGCCGCGCTGTACGCGGTCGGGTCGGCGCTGCGACCGCACGGCGAGGAGACCTCGGGTCGCGCCGAACCGCTCCTCGCCCACCCCCTCGGCCGGGTCCGCTGGGCCGCCGGGCACCTGGTCATCGCCTTCGGCGGTGCGGCCCTGATCCTCGCCCTCGCCGGACTGGGCCTGGCCCTCTCCTACGGGCAGGACCTGGGCCCGGTGCTGGGTGCGGTGCTCGTCCAGCTTCCGGCCGTGTGGACGCTCACCGGGCTCGCGGTCCTGCTCTGGGGCGCCGTCCCGAAGGCCGCGACCGCCGCCTGGGGCGTCGCCGGCCTCTGCCTGGTGCTCGGCTGGATCGGCCCGGCGCTCGACCTGCCCCGGGCGGTCCTGGACCTCTCCCCCTTCGGGCACCTGCCGAAGCTCCCGGGGGCGGAGGCGGCCTGGACCCCGGTGCTCGCGCTGACGGTCCTGGCGGCGGTGCTGACCGCGGCCGGTCTCGCGGGGCTGCGGCGCCGGGACCTCACCGGCTGAGCCCGGGGTCAGACCTCCACCAGCAGCTCCTCGAAGCCCCGGATCACGTACCCCGGTCGCCACACCGGGTCGGCCGCGAGCCGCAGGTCCGGGGCCCGGCGGAGCAGTGCGGCGAAGACCGCCGTGAGTTCGAGGCGGGCCAGCGGGGCGCCGAGGCAGTAGTGGATGCCCGCACCGAAGGTGACGTGCGGGTTGTCGGAGCGTTCGAGGTCGAGGACGTCGGCGGTGGGGCCGAAGCGGGCGGGGTCGCGGTTGGCGGAGCCGAAGAGGAGGGCGACCTCGGAACCGCGCGGGATGGTGACGCCGCCGACCTCGATGTCGTCGAGGACCCAGCGCTCGAACATCTGGAGGGGCGTGTCGTAGCGCAGGAGTTCTTCCACAGCTGTGGACAGCGCCTCGGGGCGCGGACGGACCCCCTCCTTCAGGAGGGTCCACCACCCGTTGACCGTGGTGTTCACGGTGGCCTCGTGGCCGGCGTTGAGGAGCAGGACGCAGGTGGAGACCATCTCCTGTTCCGTCAGCCCCTCGACCGCGACCAGGGAAGAGATCAGGTCGTCCCCCGGGCTCTTGCGCCGCCGCGCGATCAGCTCCCGCAGGTAGTCCGAGAACTCCAGCGAGGCCCGCACCGCCCGCCGGGCCGTCTCCTCCGAGGGGTCCAACTCGAACATCCCGCAGATCGCCGCCGACCAGGGCCGCAGCATCCCCCGCTCCTCGTCCTCCTCCGGAACCCCCAGCATCTCGGCGATCACCGCCACGGGCAGCGGCTCGGCGACCATCGCCAACAGGTCGCCGCCGCCCGCCGCCACCAGCTCGCCGACCAGCCGATCGGCGAGCCCCCGTACGGTCGGGGCCAGGTCCTCCACCGTCCTCGGGGTGAACGCCTTCGAGACGAGCCGTCGGATCCGACCGTGGTCGGCCGCCTCCAGGTCGAGCAACCCGTGGTCGTTGAGCGTGTGGAAGGGCTCGTGCGCCGGGTCCGGCGCCGCCCTCCCGAACTCCTCGTGGGTGAACCGGTGGGTGTACGTCCGACCGAGGCGCCGGTCGCGCAGCAGCGCCGACACGTCCTCGTGGTGCGGGATCAACCACTGCCGCGTCGGGGCGTACCAGTGGGCGCGGCCGGCGGCGCGCAATCGGGCGTAGGCGGGGTAGGGATCGGCGACGAACTCCGCCGACCAGGGATCGAAAGCAGCGTCCACAGGGTCCATGCCCGGACGCTACCGTCCGGGCACCGCCGCGGGACCGGCTCAGCCGCCGACGCGCACCAGGCCCGCCTCGTACGCGAAGACCGCCGCCTGGGTGCGGTCGCGCAGGCCCAGCTTCACCAGGACCCGGCTGACGTGCGTCTTGATCGTCGACTCGGCGACGACGAGCCGGTCGGCGATCTCGGCGTTCGACAGGCCCTGTGCGATGAGGACGAGGACCTCCGTCTCCCGCTCCGTCAGCTCCCCGACCTGCACCGCGGCCGGCGGACGCGACGAACTCCCCGGCGTCTTCGCGAACTCGGTGATCAGACGCTTCGTCACGGTCGGCGCGAGCAGCGCCTCACCGGCCGCGACGACCCGGACTCCGTCCGCGAGTTGACGGGCCGAGGCGTCCTTGAGGAGGAACCCGGAGGCCCCGGCGCGCAGCGCCTGGTAGACGTACTCGTCCAGGTCGAAGGTGGTCAGGACGAGGACCTTCGCCTCCTCGTCGGCGGCGACGATCTCCCTGGTGGCCTCGATGCCGTTGAGCTCGGGCATCCGGATGTCCATGAGGACCACATCGGGCCGGAGGACGGCGACCTGCTCGACCGCCTCCCGGCCGTTGACCGCCTCGCCGACGACCTCGATGTCCGGCATCGCGCCGAGCAGCACCGAGAAGCCCTCGCGCACCATCATCTGGTCGTCGACGATCAGGACCCGGATCACGCCTGCTGCTCCTCACGGCCCACGGGGACGAAGGCGGTCACCTCGTAGCCGCCGTCGTCGGTCGCCCCGGCGGTCATCTCCCCGCCCAACATCGTCACGCGCTCCCGCATGCCGGCGATGCCGTGGCCCGCCCCGGGCGAGGGCTCGGCGGGACCGCGCGCCGGTCCGTTGACGACGCGCAGACCCAGTCCGCCCAGGACGTGACTGACCTCGACCTTCGCGGGTGCGCCCGGCGCGTGCCGCAACACGTTCGACAGGGCTTCCTGGACGATCCGGTACGCGGAGAGCTCCACGCCCTGCGGCAGCTCGCGCACCGCGCCGGTCACCGTCTTCGTCACGTCGAGCCCGGCCTCCCGGACGTTGTCGACCAAGGCGTCCAGGTCGTCGAGCGTCGGCTGCGGGGCTTCGGGCGCCTCGTAGTCCTCGGCCCGGACGACCCCGAGGATCCGGCGCAGTTCGGTCAGGGCGGCGACCGCGTTCTCACGGATGGTGCGGAAGGCCTGCTCCAGTTCCGGCGGCGGGTTCTCCACCCGGTACGGCGCCGCCTCCGCCTGGATGGCGACCACGGACATGTGGTGGGCGACGACGTCGTGCAACTCGCGGGCGATGGTGGTGCGCTCCTCCAGGACGGTCCGCTTGGAGATCTCCCGGAGGGTGACGGTCTCCTGGGCGGTGACGTCGCGGCGGGCCTGGCGACGGACCTGGACGAGGGTGACGGCGAGCAGCGCGAGGGCCGCGACGAAGAGCATCGGGACCGAGTCGGATCCGCGCCCCACCCCGAGGAACGCCTCGGTGAAGAGGGCGTAGCCCGCCGTCACGGCCCACATCCAGGCCGCTGCCCGGGGGCCGGTGCGGGCGGCGACGACGGTGAGGACGACCAGGTGGGCGGCGAAGGCGTTGTCGGTCCAGGGCCAGCCTCCCCAGTGGTCGCTGAGGAGGGACAGGAAGGGGGTCACGGCGAGCGAGGCCCAGAAGGCGAGGACCGGCCTGCTCAGCGTGGCGAGCACGATCGCCGGCGGCACCCAGGCGAAGAGGAAGGCCGCCGGTGCGAAGCCGACGGCGCTGCCGTCGGAGCCGATCGCCAGGACGACGAAGGCGCAGAAGGCGACCACCGCGTGCGGGAACAGGCCGGCGTGGCCGCGTATCCGCCCCGGCAGGCGACGTGCGGGGCCGCTGTCCACGTCCATGCGCGGCAACGGCCGGTAGGCGAGGGCGTCGTGGAGGAGTTCCTGGCGCAGCCCTTCGAGGGCCGCCTGCACCAGGCGGAACTCGGGGCTGCGGCTCGTCTCGGACGAGTGCGTCTGGGTCACGCGGAACACCGTACGCACCGGGCCGCACGGGGTCGTCCGGCCCGGTGCGGATCCTTCGGGGTCCTCCTTGAGGACGAGGACGCCCCCCGGTCGGACCGGGGGCGTCCTCGTCGCCGGGTCAGGAGACCGAGCGGAACGTGGTGCCCCCTCCCGCGTAGGGGTCCGTCGTGGTGCGGGTGGCGGAGGTGCCGTTTCCGGCGCCCCTCGACGGCCCACGGGTCACCAGGCCAGCTGGGCGATCTCCTCCGCAACCACCGCGCACGCGTCCGCCGCCGGGTCGATCAGCGGGAAGTGGCCGACCTCCTCCAGGAGCGTCATGCCGACCTCCTCGCCCGCCTTGGACGCCGCCTCCGCATACGCCTCGGCGACCGCGTGCGGCACGACCACGTCCTCGCGGCCCTGCACCAGGATGGTGGCGATGCCGGTGGGGAGCAGGACTGCGGGATCCGTGGCGGCCGAACGGCCGGCGAGCTCCGCCTCCCCGCCGAGCAGTTCCGTGACCGCACCACCGCACACCCCCAGCTCCACGGCCCGGGCGAAGTGGGCGATCGGGGCGAGGGCGACGACCCCGCGCAGCGCCGGCGGAGCGGGGAGCCGCCACGGGGAGCCGGCGGGCAGCACGTGCCGGGCGGCAGCCCACAGGGCGAGGTGGCCGCCCGCCGAGTGGCCGGTGAGGACGGTCCGGTGCGGATCGGCCTGCGGCAGGTGCACGGCGGCCAGGTCGGGCACGGCGTCCAGGGCGGCGGCCACGTCGTCGAAGGTCTCCGGCCAGCGCCCGGCGACCGGGGCCGTGCCGCCCTGGCGGGGGATGTCGCTGCCGCGCCGGTACTCGACGCTCGCCACGGCGAAGCCCCGACGGGCCAGGAAGTCCACGAACGGGGTCAGGTGCTGCCGGTCGTACGGGGCCCGCCAGGCGCCCCCGTGCAGGGCGATGACGAGCGGGGCGCGGGTGCGCCCGTCGCGCGGGGCGTAGAAGTCGACCACCTGGTCCGGGTGGTCGCCGTACGCGGCGGAGGCGTCCGGGGCGACGACCGGGTGCGAGAAGGCCGACGCCTCTTCGGCGGCATCGCGCGCGGCGGGGTCCGGCATGCTGTTCCAACCTCTCGGATACGCGGCCGAATTGGCCTGACCTGCGGGGACGGTACCAGCACCGGGCCCCGCAGATCAGGCCGCGTTCGGGCCTACGCCCCGGCGGTCCCGTCCAGGACGTCCGCCAGCGTCCGGGCCGCCCGCTCCGCGTCCGCGAAGCCCACGTACAGCGGGGTGAAGCCGAACCGCAGGATGTCCGGCCGGCGCAGGTCGCCCACCACGCCCCGCTCGATCAGCTCGGCCATGACGGCGGGGGCACCGGCACAGGCCAGCGCGACCTGGCTGCCGCGCTCGGCGTGCCCGTCGGGCGTCACCGACCGGACCCTCCCCTCGGGGACGTACGCCCGCACGCACTCCAGGAAGAAGTCCGTGAGCGCCAGGGACTTGGCCCGCACGTCCTCGACGGCGACCCCGTCCCAGACGTCGAGCGCCGCTTCGAGGGCCAGCATGGAGAGGATGTCGGGCGTACCGACCCTGCCGCGCACGACGCCTTCCGCCGCCGCGTACCCGTGGGTCATGCCGAAGGGGTCGACGTGCGAGTTCCAGCCGGGCAGCGGTGAGTCGAAGGCGGCCTGGTGGCGCTCGGCGACGTACAGGTAGGCGGGTGCACCGGGGCCGCCGTTCAGGTACTTGTAGGTGCAGCCGACGGCCAGGTCGACCCCGTGGGCGTCCAGTCCGACGGGCAGGGCGCCCGCGCTGTGGCACAGGTCCCAGACGGCGAGCGCGCCCGCCGCGTGGAGCGCGGCGGTGATGCCGGGCAGGTCCTGCAGCCGACCGGTGCGGTAGTCGACGTGGTTGACGAGCGCGAGGGCCGTGCGACTGCTGACCGCGGCGGGCATCCCCGCCGGGTCGACGGGCACGATCCGGTGGCCGGTCATCCGCGCCGCGGACTCCGCGATGTAGCCGTCCGTGGGGAACGTCGTCGCGTCGACGAGTATCTCGTCCCGGTCCCCGCCGCTCAGCCGGGCGGCGCCGACGACCGCCTTGAAGACGTTCACGCTCGTCGAGTCGCCGACCACGACCTGCCCCGGGGCGGCGCCGACGAGGGGGGCGATCCGGTCACCGATCCGTTCGGGCGCGGTCCACCAGCCGGACTCGCCCCAGGAGCGGATGCGGAGCTCGCCCCACTCGCGGGTGATGACGTCGGCCATGCGGGCCGGGACGTGCGCCGGCAGTGCGCCGAGCGAGTTCCCGTCGAGGTAGACGGTCCCCTCGTCGAGCGCGAACTTCTCCCGGTGCTTGCCCAGTTCGTCGGCCGCGTCCAGCCGGGCGGCCTTCTCCTCGTAGGACTCAGACATGGCTGCGCGCCGTCCACAGCTCCGGGAACACGTTCTTCTGGGCCCGCTTCTCCAGCCAGGCCACGCCCGCCGAACCTCCGGTTCCGGTCTTCGCGCCCATCGCCCGGCGGGTCGCCACCAGGTGGTCGTTGCGCCAGCGCCAGACCAGTTCGGCGACGTCGCTCAGGGCCTCGCCGAGCCGGACCAGCTCGCCGTTCTGGTCGGCGTCCGTGTAGATCCCGGCCCAGACCGCCTCGACCTCGGGCGAAGGCTCGTACCGCTGCGCCAGGTCACGGCCGAGGACCGACTCCGGCACCGGCAGTCCGCGCCGGGCGAGCAGCCCGAGGACCTCGTCGTACAGGCTCGGCTCGTGGAGCGCCTTCTCCAGTTCGGCGTGGACGCGGGGCGCGCCCCGGTGCGGGACGAGCATGGACGCGGACTTCTCGCCGAGCAGGAACTCCATCCGCCGGTACATGGCCGACTGGAAGCCGGAGCCCTCGCCGAGCGCCGCCCGGTAGGCGTTGAACTGGCCGGGGGTGAGCTGGGCGAGCGGACGCCACGAGTGGTTGAGGGCCTCCAGCTCGCGCACCGAGCGCTTGAGCGCGTCCATCGCGACGGGAATCCGGTCCTCGCGCAGGGCGCGGCTCGCGGTCTCCCACTCGTGCACGATCACCGTGAACCACAGCTCCATGACCTGGGTGGTGACCAGGAAGACCATCTCGCCGGGGTCGTCCGAGCGGAGGTGCTGGAGGTGGGTGAGGACGTCCGCCTGGACGTAGTCCTCGTACGGCGTCGTGCCCGCGAAGTCGAGGTTCGGGTCGTCGACGACCGAGCCGGCTCCGGAGGCATCGGGGAAGGTGGACATTTCTGTCTCCTCGATACGAACTACCGGGTAGCGGTCCGCTCCACCGCGTGCGCGCTCTGCGGCGCGCCACGGGAGCTCCGGTCCCCTCGGGAGGCGTGCTCCTTCGCGCGCCCTCCCATGCGCATCATGACACGATCGGCCCCGTGATGTAGCTCCCGTCTTCGTCGTACGGAAAGGCGTTCGATCGACAGCCGTTGAGTCCCTTGATCTGCTGCATCATCGCGGGCGCGGGTTTGCCCGGTCCCGGGCAGGCCATGTGGGTGCGGATGCCGATCTCGTGCCCGACCTCATGGTTGATGATCAGGTGTCGGTACTCGTCCGGCTCTCCCGCGAAGGTGGGCGAGCCGAGCATCCACCGCTTGAGGTTCACCACGACGCCGTCGGTGGTCTCGCAGTTCAGCTCCCCGTGGGTGTTGAGGCCCTGGCGGAGGCAGAGCGCGTCGGCCGTGTCCGGGGTGGCGATCCTGATGACGAAGTCGGCGTTCCCCGAAACCAGCTGGAAGCGCCCCCTGCCGTGCGCGGCCCAACCGCGCGGATGGGCCAGGATCCGTTGGATCTCCGCGGCCGTCTCGCGCGCCGACAGCTCGATGCCGTCCTCGACCTGGACCCGGTAGCGACGCAGCACGCCGGAGGTGCCCACCGGGGAGCCGTTGGCCTGCGCGGTGGTGAAGGTACCGGCGCCGGACTGCGGCACGGTGGTCTTCTTCGGTGTGGGCGTGGGCGTGGGCTCGGACGTCGTCCTCTCGGCAGCCGGCGTCGGCGTCGGTGTCGGTGTCGGTGTCGGTGTCGCCGCCGTGGGCCGGGGAGCGGCCGTGCTGCGGTCCGCCGCCGGGGCCGACACGTCTCCCGTGTCCCCGCCGCCGAAGTGCGCGAGGGCGGCCCCGCCACCGAGCGAAAGGGCGGTCAGCAGCAGGACGGGCAGGACGAAACGGGTGGGAGGTGTGCGCCTCCGCCTCGTCCGACGGCGTTGCTTGTGTGCAGCACGTTTCCCCACGACAGGCCTTCCCCCTTGTGCCTTGCAGTCCTGGGGATCGTAGCGACCGTGTCGAACGCCCTTTCCTCCGCGCAGGAGGAAAGGGCGTCCGGGGCGGGCTGCGGGGAATCAGCCGAGGGTCTCGGCCGCGGTCTCCGAGGAGTCCCGCAGGAAGGTCGTGCAGCGCTCGTACTCCTCCTTCTCACCGATCTCCCCGGCGGCCCGGGCCAGGGCGTGCAGTGCGCGGAGGAAGCCGCGGTTGGGCTCGTGCTCCCACGGCACCGGGCCGTGGCCCTTCCAACCGCTGCGGCGCAGCGCGTCCAGGCCGCGGTGGTAGCCGGTACGGGCGTAGGCGTACGACTCGACGACCGCACCGCGCTCGAAGGCGTCGTCGGCGAGCTGTGCCCAGGCGAGCGAGGACGTCGGGTACTTCGCGGCGACGTCCGCCGGCGCCGTGCCGCTCGCGAGCAGTTCGCGCGGCCCCGGGTCGTCGGGCAGGTGGGTGGGGGCCGGTCCCCCCAGCAGGTTCTCGTGGATGGCCATGGGCCCCAGTCTGCCTCAGGACCCGGGCCCCGGTCCTTCCCGTTCCCCCGGATCCAGCGGTGGTGCCGTCACCCCGCAGTGGACCTTGCACTCCGGGTGGCAGTCCGCCGCCGCGGCCGGGGTGCGCAGGGTCGTCCAGGCGAGGAGCGCCCCCACCACCAGGATCCCCGCACACATCGGCATCGCCCGCCGGAACGTCGCCCCGAATTCCTCTGCCGAGCGGTACGCCTCCGGCCCCATCCCGGCCAGCAGCGGCAGCGCGGCCACCGCGATCAGCCCGGCGGCCCGGGCCGCCGCGTTGTTGATGCCGCTCGCGAGCCCCGCCCGCGCCACCTCCACCGAGGCGAGGACGGTCGCGGTCAGCGGCGCGACCAGGGTGGTCATGCCGAAGCCGAGCACCAGCAGGGCCGGCAGCACGTCACGGACGTACGAGGCGTCCTCCCCGACCCGCAGCATCAGCAGCATCCCCGCCGCGCACAGCAGCGGCCCGACCGTGAGGGGGATCCGGGGCCCGATCCGCTCCCCCAACTCGCCGGACTTCGCCGAGAGCAGCAACATCAGCACCGTCGTCGGCAGCAGGGCCGTGCCGGCGCCGAGCGCCGAGTACCCGGAAACCACCTGGAGCTGGAGCGCCGCCAGGAAGAAGAAGCCCCCGAAGGCCGCGTACACGCACAACGTGACCAGGTTGACCGCGGTGAACTGCCGTGAGCGGAAGATCGACGGAGGCACCATCGCCCGCTCCCCGCGCCGCCGCTCCACCACCACGTACCCGGCGCCGACCAGCACCCCCGCCGCTCCGGCCCACCAGGCCGCACCGATCAGCGCATAGGTGACGAGGGCGAGCGCCGCCGCGCCCAGCACCGCGCCGAGCACGTCGAACCGGCCGTGCGCGGTCTCGTCCCGGGACTCCGGCACGTGCCGGAGGGCGACCGGCACGCAGACGGCGGCGAGCGGCACGTTCAGCAGGAACACCCACCGCCAGCCGGGGCCGTCCACCAACCAGCCGCCGACGAACGGGCCGATCGCCGCCCCCACCCCGCCGAAGCCCGACCAGAGCCCGACCGCCCTCGCCCGGTCGTCCGGGTGGAAGCTCGCCTGGATCAGGGCGAGCGAGCCCGGCGTGAGCAGTGCGCCGCCGATGCCCTGGAGGGCACGGGCCGCGATCAGCACCCCGGCGTTCGGGGCGACCCCGCACAGCAGGGAGGCCAGTGCGAACCACACCACCCCGATGACGAAGACCTTCCGCCGTCCGAACCGGTCGCCGAGCGAACCGCCGAGCAGGATGAGCCCGGCCAGGGTCAGCAGATAGGCGTTGACCGTCCACTGGAGGACGGCGAGGTCGGCGCCCAGGTCGGTGCCGATGTGCGGCAGGGCGACATTGACGACGGTCGAGTCGAGCAGCGCCATCCCCGAGCCGAGGACGGTGGTGAACACGATCCACCGCCCCGTCCCCGAGGCCATCCGCACGTCCCGCGCACCCATGCCTGCCATGGTCCCCGCGACGGGGGCCGCGTGCACCTCGCCGCGGGCTTGTCGTCAGGTGCACCTCCCCCGCGGGCGCGTCGCCGGGTCGGTGCCCGGGGGACGGTTCCGCCTCAGGCCGTACGCAAGCGGTTCGCGGCCCGCACGAGGGCGTCCACCCCCCGTTCGGCCTTGCTCCGGGGACAGCCGAGGTTCAGTCGGACGAAGCCGGGAGCGCCGTACACCCCGCCCGGCATGATCGCGACCTTCTCCGCCGTCACCAGCTCTTCCTGGAGCCGGTCCTCTTCGATCCCGAGCGGACGCAGGTCGATCCAGGCCAGATAGCCGGCCTGCGGCGGCGCCCAGTCGACCTCGGGCAGGCCTTCCGCCAGGCGGTCCCGGACCATCCCCATGGTGCCCGCCACATAACCGCGCAGCGCGTCCAACCAGGCCGCGCCCCGGCGGTAGGCGGCGATGTGCGCGGTGAGCGACAGCACCGCCGGCGAGGCGAGGCCCTCGCCGGTCTCCATGCGGCGGATGAAGGCCGTGCGTTCCTCGGGGTCGCCGACGATCCCGTACGAACCGGAGAGCGCCGGGAAGTTGAAGGCCTTGGTGCCGGAGGTGACCAGGGCCCAACGGCGACTCCGGTCGGCCCCGGCGATCCGGGTCCAGGGGACGTGCCGGTGGCCGTCGGTCGTGAGGTCGGCGTGGATCTCGTCGCTGATGACGGCCACACCGTGCCGCTCCGCCAGCTCCGCGAAGGCGGTGAGTTCCTCCTCCGTCCACACCCGGCCGGTCGGGTTGTGCGGGGAGCAGAGCAGCAGCACGCGGCTGTCGGGGCGGGCCAGCTCCCACTCCAGCGCCTCCGGGTCCCCGATCGGGACGCCCCTCAGCTCGCGGCCGAGACCGGTGACGGCCTTGCGGAAACCGTCGTACGTGGGGGTGTGGACGACGATGCCGTCACCGGGCTCGGTCCACATCTGGAGGAGCTGCGAGAGCTGGGAGAGCACCGAGGGCGCGTACACCAGCGCTCCGGGATCGATCGCGGCACCGTACCGGCTCGCGTACCAGTGGCGTATCGCCTCCCGGAAGTCCCCGAGCCGCCAGTCCGTGTAGCCGAAGACACCGTGGTCGACCCGCTCGCGCAGGGCCGCGAGGACCTCCGGCGGAGAGGCGAAGTCCATGTCGGAGATGGTGAAGGGCAGCAGCTCGGACACGCCGAAGCGATCCGCGATGCCGTCCCATTGGACCGAACTGGTCCCGTGCCGGTCTATCTCCCGGTCGAAGTCGTACATCGGGCGCTCCCGTCGACGCACGGGGCCCGGCACCTCGGGAGGTGCCGGGCCCGTCGCTCACACGTGCCTTCTGGTCCGTGCTTACTTCAGCTTGGTGCCGGTCGAGCGGAGCGCGGCGCACGCCTCGGTCACCCGGACGGCCATGCCGGCCTCGGCCAGCTTGCCCCAGGTGCGCGGGTCGTAGGTGGACTTCTTGCCGACCTCGCCGTCGACCTTCAGGACGCCGTCGTAGTTGCGGAACATGTGGTCCACGACCGGACGGGTGAAGGCGTACTGGGTGTCGGTGTCGAGGTTCATCTTCACGACGCCGTTCTCGAGCGCGGTCGCGATCTCCTCGGCCGTGGAGCCCGAGCCGCCGTGGAAGACGAAGTCGAACGGGTCGGCCTTGCCGAACTTGGCGGCGACACCCGCCTGGAGGTCCTTGAGCAGCTCGGGGCGGAGCACGACGTTGCCCGGCTTGTAGACGCCGTGCACATTGCCGAAGGACGCGGCGAGCAGGTAGCGGCCCTTCTCGCCCAGGCCGAGGGCCTCGGCGGTGCGGATGGCGTCGTCGACGGTGGTGTAGAGCTCGTCGTTGATCTCGTGGCTGACGCCGTCCTCCTCGCCACCGGTCGGGGTGATCTCGACCTCAAGGATGATCTTGGCGGCGGCGGCCTTCGCGAGCAGCTCCTGGCCGATGGCCAGGTTGTCGGCGAGGGTCTCGGCGGAGCCGTCCCACATGTGCGACTGGAACAGCGGGTTCTCACCGCGGGCGACGCGCTCGGCGGAGATGTCGAGCAGCGGACGGACGTAGCCGTCCAGCTTGTCCTTCGGGCAGTGGTCGGTGTGGAGGGCGACCGTGATGTCGTACTTCGCGGCGACGATGTGTGCGAACTCGGCCAGGGCAACGGCGCCCGTGACCATGTCCTTGTTGTACTGACCGCCCAGGAACTCGGCACCGCCGGTCGAGATCTGGATGATGCCGTCGCTCTCGGCCTCCGCGAAGCCGCGCAGAGCAGCGTGCAGGGTCTGGGACGAGGTCACGTTGATGGCCGGGTAGGCGAACTTGCCTGCCTTCGCCCGGTCGAGCATCTCGTTGTAGACCTCGGGGGTTGCGATGGGCATTCGTCCGCTCCTTGTGATGTGCGGGGTGTGTGCGTTGCTGTCCCTGACCTAGGGGCGACGTCATCGTCGCGGCCCATCTTTCCAGACTCTTGTGTGGGCTCCCACGGTCACGGCACGACAAGGGGCGGGGGGTTTCACGTGAAACCCCCCACCCCTTGACAAAGATGCAGGTCAGGACCGTTTCTCCGGGAGTCCGGGACCTAAGTCACGACTTCGCGGCGGTTACGCCAGGCCGAGATCGTCCAGCTGGTAACCGGTGAGGTAGGTGAGGCCCGCCCCGGCGATGGCGTCGGCCGCGCCCCGGTCCACGATCGTGGCCACGGCCACGACCTCGCCGCCCGCCTCACGGACGGCCTCCACCGCGGTCAGCGGCGAACCACCGGTGGTGGAGGTGTCCTCGACCACCAGGCAGCGGCGGCCCTTGACGTCCGTGCCCTCGATCCGGCGCTGCATCCCGTGCGCCTTCTGCGCCTTGCGCACGACGAAGGCGTCGAGGCGCTGTCCGCGTGCGGCGGAGGCGTGGAGCATCGAGGTCGCGACCGGGTCGGCGCCGAGGGTGAGCCCACCGACGCAGTCGAAGTCCAGGTCGGCCGTGAGGTCGAGCATGACCTGCCCGACCATCGGCGCGGCCTCGCCGTCCAGCGTGATGCGACGCAGGTCGATGTAGTAGTCGGCTTCCAGACCCGAGGAGAGGGTCACCTTGCCGTGCACCACGGCCTTGTCCTTGATCTGCTGGAGCAGCTCAGCGCGTACGTCAGTCATGACCAGCAGCTTAGAGCCGTCGCCAGGTCCAGGTGCTCTCGACCTCCAGGGGGTCGATCGGGGTGACCAGGCGCGGCAGGGTGTTGAGCCCGTTCGGCGGACCGGACTGCGGTTCGACGCAGACGGCCTCGGCGGGCTCGTCGTAGATCACGACCCACTCGGCCCGGCTGGCGACCTCCAGCTCCAGCTCGCCCGGCCACGTGAGGGTGACGTCGACGCCGTCGGGCATGCCGAAGCAGTCGTCCCAGACGCCGGGAGCAGGGTGTCCCTCGCGTGCGCGGAGCAGGGCGCTCGGGGAGGGGTCGATGCGACGACCGGTGGGAAGGTGGTTCTCCCCGCGCTCCTCCTGCCAGGCGGGGGTGAAGTCGATCCGCACGTCCTGGCCGCCCCCGCCGAGGTTGCGCAGGAACCAGGGGTGCCAACCGGCCTGCGCCGGGAAGGAGTCCTCCTGGGTCTCGACGCCGAAACGGAGGGTGAGGGAGTCCTCGGCCAGTTCGAAGACCTGGGTGACCACGCCCCGGTACGGCCACGGGGCCCCGAGCTCACAGGTGAACACGGCCTCGGCCGCAGAGCTCCGGGCGGTCTTCCAGGCGAGCTCG
The DNA here is from genome assembly GCF_042743065.1 of Streptomyces sp. NPDC058872. Taxonomy (NCBI): domain Bacteria; kingdom Bacillati; phylum Actinomycetota; class Actinomycetes; order Kitasatosporales; family Streptomycetaceae; genus Streptomyces; species Streptomyces sp. NPDC058872. The sequence continues at coordinate 12,645 of NZ_JBHYMK010000024.1, read as the reverse complement.
CGGACGGTGCCGTGAATCGCGTGCGGGGGCGCGTTGAGCGGAAGTCGGTGTGTGGTGACGCCGTTGCGGAAGCGGCCGTTCTCGGTCCGCCCGCACCAGGGCGCCATCGGGAAGGCTCCGTACCGTTCGCCCTGGCGCAGCACCTCGGTTCCGCCGATGCGCAGGCTCTCGATCCGGCAGCCGTGCTCGGGGTTGATGGTCAACTCGGCGTCGCCCGCCGTCAGTCGCGTCTGCATGCTCACCCCCACGACCCTAATCGTGCGGCACCGGGAACGGGGGCGGCCGTGCCGACGAGGGCGCGGAGGCCCCGACGCCGTCCGGGGCGGCGGAGGCGTCCGGGACGGCGGAGGCGTCCGGGACGGCGGAGGCGTCGACCGTCCGACGGCCGGCAGGACGGAGCTTCCCCGGCCCCGGGGCGGCCCGTGGTCCGCCGGTTCAGCGACGGCGGCGCAGCGCTCGGCCGACGACGACGGCGGAAGCGAGCGCGAGGGCCGCGGCCGGTGCGATCCAGCGCAGCGTGGCGCCGGCGCTCATCGCCTCGGGAGCGGGCACGGGGGCGTACCGGCCGCGCGGCGGTGCGTGGTCGACCTCCTCGGCGCTCCGTCCGATCATGGTCCGGCGGGCATGGGCGGCCTCGACCGCGGGCTGTGGGGCGGGGAACTCGATCGAAGCCGAGTCGAGGACCGGTTCGAGGGTGGACGGCGGCACCGGGGCATCGGCTCCGGAGCCCTCCTCGGTCGGCTCCTCCGCCCCGTCGTCGACCCCGTCGTCGGCCCCTTCACCGCCCCCGTCGTCGCTCGCACCGGCCCGGACGGCATCCGGCTCCACCGGCTCTCCGGCCAGCGCGGCCAGGGCCTCCACGAACTTGTCGAGCAGCTTGGCAGCCGCTGCGGAGCGTGCTTCCCCGGTCGCCTCGGCAAGCCGCCCGTCCGCCGTGAGCGCACCGGTGAAGCTGAGGCTGGTGCCCTCGGCCACCGGAGTGAGGACGACGGTGAGGGACAACTCGGCCGACCCCTTGCCGCGGGCTTCGGTGCCCTGGCCCTCGTAGGTGATGGCACCGTCCCGTTCGACGACCCGCAGGGCACCCCGATAGGTGATGGTGTTGCCGCCCACCCGCACCTTGAGCCGGCCCGTGAGCGGGACCGCCTCCACGTCGGCGTCCTGTTGGAGACCGGGCACGCAGCGCACCACGCGGGCCGGGTCCGCCAGCGTCACGCGCAGGGCTTCGGACGGGACCGGAACGAACACCTCATGCTCCATGGAAACCGAGCCTACTCAGGAGGGGGCGCGGAGTCGCCTGTTTGTCCTCGGGGGTGTCCCGCCGGTCAGGCGCCGTACCGGGGGTGCACGAGGGTCGACGGGGGCGGTGCGGCACCGCGGGTCCGCTCGGCCCGGCCTGCCGCGGCCTCCAGACTGCCCGGGCCGAGGGAGCGCAGCCGGGGCGCATCGGGGGCGAGGCCGAGGGCGGGCGGGCGGTCGCCCCGCACGGCGAGGAGGAAGCCCCAGTCGCCCGGGCCGCGCCCGGTGCCGCTGACGCGGTCGGCGCGATCGGGTCCGGCGGCGAAGCCGGGAGTGCGCCCGCTCGCGCTGTACGGGCGGGTCGCGAAGCCGACGGCGCGCAGGGTGGCGTCGACGGTCCAGTAGGTGCGCGGCCGGTCGGTGGCCGACCCGGCGTGCACCACGAACCGTCCCGAGTCGGCCAGGACCCGTGCCACCAGGCCGTAGAACTCCTCCGAGTAGAGCTTGGCGCTGGGGGTGATGCCCGGGTCGGGCAGATCGGAGACCACCACGTCGTACCGTTCCTGCAGAAGGGTGACGGCACTCCTCAACCAGTGGAAGGCGTCCGCGTGGACCACTCGGACGCGCGGGTCGCGAAAGGCCCGTGCGTTGAGCGCGGCGAGCGCCGGGTCGGTGCGGGCGAGGCGGACGACCCCCGGGTCGAGCTCGACGACGGTGACGGAGCGCACTCCGGGGTAGCGCAGGACCTCGCGCGCGGCCATGCCGTCGCCACCGCCCACGATCAGCACGCGTGCGTGCGCGCCGTTCATCGCGGGGTGGACGAGCGCCTCGTGGTAGCGGTACTCGTCCCTGCCGGAGACCCTCAGACGCCCGTCGAGGAACAGGTCGGGCAGCTCCTGGCCGCCCCCGGTCACCACGACTTCCTGGAAGTCGGTGTGCATGGCGACGCGCACCCGCTCCCCGTACACGGCCCGGCGCGCGGCCTGTTCGAAGTGGTCGACGAGGACGGTGGCCGTGCCGAGGACGGCGAGCACGACCAGGTTCACCGCCAGGAGCAGCGACCGGGAGCGGCGGGTGAGGTCGCGGCGGAACACCCAGAGGACGAGGCCGCCGCCCGCGATCGCGTTGACCGCGCCGGTGACGAGCGCGCCGGTGAGCTGGCCGAGCCAGGGCAGCAGCAGGAAGGGGAAGGCGAGGCCGCCGACCAGGGCACCGACGTAGTCGGCGGCGAAGAGGTCGGCGACCGTCCCGGCGGCGTCGTCCTGTTCCCCCGGCGAAGCCTCGCTGCGAGGGCGTCCGGACCGCCCCCGGCCTGCCGCGCGGAAGCGCCGCGCCCTGCCACGGGGCCCCGACAGGCGGAACCGGCCTGACCGGGCGGGTTCGCCGGAGCGCAGGGAACGCCGGGCCGGATCGGTCCGGCCTGCGGGTCGCTGTATGAGCGACATCAGGAGGGGGATCTCCGCGCCGATGAGCACCCCGATCGCGAGCGAGAACGCCACCAGCACGTAGCGTGATTCGCCGAGCCAGGCGAAGGCCGCGTACAACACCATCGCCGAGCAGCCGCCGACCAGCGCGAGCCCGGCCTCGACCAGGCCGAAGCCGACGGCGGCACGGCACCGCAGCCGCTTGGCGAGGAGCGACCCCACTCCCATCGCGAACACCATCACGGAGAGCACGACGGATGCCTGGGTGACGGAATCGCCGATCAAGTAAGAGGCCAGCGCGACCAGTTCGAGCTCGTAGACCAGGCCGCAGGCGGCGCAGACGAAGACGACCGCGAGGACCGGGAAGCGAACCGTCTCGCGCGATCGCTCGGCCCGCCGCACGGGTGGCCGCCGGACCCGCTCGGGCGGCACGGTCACGGTCGGCTCGATCATGACCGTAACGCTACGTCACGACACGTGCGCCTCTTGTCACCCACACGAGTGCACATGGGCGTGCAAGAGGGCGCATCAGAGCGTGGCGGGCATGCGCGCGCCGATGCGGGTCCTGGTCACCACCAACTGGCCCTCCTGCGGGTAGGCGTGCCAGGTGCGCCAGTGCACCTGGCTCTCGTGGCGCTGGGCCAGCATCGCCGTGAAGGCGTGCGGGGAGCCCGGGAAGGTCCCGGCCAGCCCGTGCGGATGGTCGGCGACGAGCGCGAGCAGTTCCTGTGCACGCCCCGCGAAGGAACCCGGCGACAGGGTCTCGACGTGCGCGGCGAATTCGTATTCCCATTCGCCGACGCGCTTGGACACGCCGAGCGGGAGCGGGGTGCTGCTTCCGGGCATGCAGGCCACGGTCTCCGAGCAGTGCCGCCCCGCCTCCTCCAGAAGGACCTGATGGGAAGCGCCGAGCAGCCGCAACTGCAGCGTGGCGCCGGCGAGTTCGAGGTCGAGAACGGCAAGCGCGGGCAGCGGCTCGCGCCCGAGGGCCCAGGCCAGGTCGGCCGCACGCGTATCGGTGTAGGAGGTCTTCAGGGTGGTGAGCATGGGTCGGCTCCGCAAACACGGTTTGACGGGTGGGCCGGGGGCGCCCCGGAGAAGGTTCTACGGGAGTGGGGAATCGCCGGCTCGGGTCCACACACGGTCCGAGGGCTGTCTCTGTCAGGAGCGAGAGAACCACGGACCTCGGGCGACTCGCAGCGTTTTTACCCAACTTGCCGTGGTTTCCAACCCCTTCGGGGACCCCACAGTTCACTTGTTCAATCGAAGTCGATCGACATGTCCGCACCAACGACTGGCCCCGCCGACCACGGGGCGCCGAGGACTCAGCAACCACCGCCACAACTGGAGCCGCAGGAGCTGCTGCTCGACCCGCAGGAACTGCTGCTGGAGCCGCAGGAGCTGCTGCTCGACCCGCAGGAACTGCTCCCGCCGTCGACCCAGGCGCCGCTGCCCGCCCGTCCCCCGGTCCGGCTGACGGACCGCAGGGCGGGCCGCGCGGCGGGCCGGCCTGCCGACCGCACGGCGGAACGGCTGACCGGCCGCAGGGCGGGCCGCTTGCGGCCGTGCCGGCGCAGGACGTGGAAGAGCAGGCCCGCGAAGGCCAGCGCCGCGATGACCAATCCGATGATTTCCATGGGTGGTACCCCCCATTCTTCTGTACGGGTGGGATGCCCCGGCCCTCACGCGGCCAAAGCCGACTTGAGCAACTCCAGAGCTTGGCCCCGGAGGGACTTGGCCCCAGGATGGCGGTCATGACACGACCGCTGCTCAATCGCCGCCTCGCCGAGTTCGGAACGACGATCTTCGCGGAGATGTCCGCGCTCGCCGCCAGGACCGGGGCGATCAACCTCGGCCAGGGTTTTCCCGACACCGACGGCCCCGAGGAGATCAGGGAAGCAGCGGTCCGCGCCCTGCACGACGGTCGCGGGAACCAGTACCCGCCGGGCCCCGGCGTCCCGGAACTGCGCCGGGCGGTCGCCGACCACCAGCGCCGCTTCTACGGCCTGGGGTACGACCCCGACACGGAGGTCCTGGTCACCGCGGGCGCGACCGAGGCCATCGCCGCCGCCCTGCTCGCCCTCGTCGAGCCCGGCGACGAGGTCATCGCCCTGGAGCCGTACTACGACTCGTACGCCGCCTGCATCGCGATGGCCGGAGGCACCCGCGTCCCCGTCACCCTCCGCCCCCACGGGGACTCCTACGTCCTCGACCTCGACGAACTGCGGGCCGCCGTCACCGACCGGACCCGGCTGATCCTGCTCAACACCCCGCACAACCCGACCGGGACGGTCCTCACCCGGGCCGAGCTGACCGCCGTGGCCGAGCTCGCGGTCGAACGGGACCTCCTGGTCGTCACGGACGAGGTCTACGAGCACCTCGTCTTCGACGGTGCCGAGCACCTCCCCCTCGCGACCCTGCCCGGCATGCGCGAGCGCACCGTCACCATCTCCTCTGCCGGCAAGACCTTCTCCTTCACCGGATGGAAGGTCGGCTGGGTGACCAGTACCCAGGAACTCGTCACCGCCGTCCGGTCGGCGAAGCAGTTCCTGACCTATGTCGCCTCCGGCCCTTTCCAGTACGCCGTCGCCGAAGCCCTGCGGCTGCCCGACACGTACTTCAATGCCTTCCGCGAGGACCTGCGGGCCAAGCGGGACCTGCTGTGTACGGGACTGGCCGACGCGGGCTTCGGGGTCTTCCGGCCGGCCGGAACGTACTTCGTCACCGCCGACATCCGCCCGCTCGGCGAGAGCGACGGCATTGGCTTCTGCCGGTCCCTCCCGAAGCGCGCGGGTGTGGTCGCGATCCCCAACGCAGTCTTCTACGACGACACCGAGGCGGGCACCCCCTATGTCCGGTTCGCGTTCTGCAAACGCACCGAGGTGCTGATGGACGCGACGGAACGGCTCCGCACGGCGTTCGCGCACTGACCGCCGCCCTACGGGGCCGGTCGTCGCACTCCTCGTCACCGGCCGGCCCTCACCCGTCCGGATCTTTCGGGCCGGAGTCCCGCCCGCTCGCAGCCGTCATCCTGGCGCTTGCCCACACCGCAGGGATAGACGTACAATTTCTTGTACGTGAAGGGAGGGTCGATCATGAAGACCATGACGTATTCCGAGTCGCGCGCGCGGTACGCCGAGGTGCTCAACTCCGTCACCGACGACCGCGAAGAGGTCGTTATCACCCGGGCCGGACACGAGCCGGTCGTCATCGTCTCCCTTGAGGACTACGAGTCCCTGAAGGAGACGGCGTACCTGCTGCGAAGCCCGGCGAACGCCCGGCGCCTGCTCGCGTCCATCGACGAGCTGGAGAGCGGCGGCGGCACCGTACGCGAGCTGACGACCGACGCATAAGGGCCGCGAATGAAGATCACCTTCTCCTCCCGTGCATGGGAGGACTACCTGTGGTGGCAGCTTCAGGACCGGAAGATCCTGAAGCGCATCAATACGCTCATCGCGGACATCGCCCGGAGCGGCAACGAGGGGATCGGCAAACCGGAACCGCTCAAGCACGGATTCCAGGGCTATTGGTCGCGCCGCATCAACGACGAGCACCGACTGATCTACAAGGCCACCGAGGATGGCGTCCTGATCGCTCAGTGCCGCTACCACTACGAGAGCTGACACGGCTCAAGGACCGAGCAGAGCCCCTGCCGGTCCCAAACACGCCGCCGCCCTCTGCTACCAGGTCGCCCGGCTCCTGGACGGCGACCCCTTCGTGCTGCTGCTCCTGCGGGGCCGCGGCGAGCGGAAGTTGATCGACGAGCTCGGCCGCCGCAACACCACCCGCGCCGCCTCCGAAGCCGCCACGTCCACGGCGACCGCAAGTGCGGGCCCGGCCGCGCTCCCGGCCCGGCCAGGTGATCCAGCCGGCCCTGCCTTCAGCGCCCGTGGCGCGCTGCCGCCCCTGCCCGATCCGCCGCCGCTTGCCGACCGGCCCGGCAGTGGCCCCGCGCTGGTGGATTCCGCCGTGCCTGAGCCCGGTGTGGCCCCGGCCGCCCTCGAGCTGCTCGCCGCCGACGCCGCGACGCGCGCCCACCATCTCCTCGCCGGAGCTCGCGGCGCACGGCACGCCGACACCGCCCCACCCGCCTTCGCCGCCTCTCGTCCTGAACGCCAGGCGGCATACCCAGCCGAGGACGTACGGCGCCGGAACTCGCCTGTTGTCCAGGCTCCTCGCCGGTGCCGGTCTTCCCGGCACCGGCGGCCATGGGCGATGCCGTCGTCGGTCAGCGGCGCCGCTTGCGACCGCTCCTGCCGGCGGGGCGCGCCCGCTTGTGGGCGCGGCCGGGACGGGCGGCAGGTGCGCGCAGCACTTCGGCAGCCAACCGGCCGAGCTCCTCCATACCGGCCCGGTCGGGGTGCGCGGAGTCCAACGCGGCGGCGATCGCGTCCCTGATCTCCGGACCCTGGGCTCGCAGCGCCTCCTCGGCGCCACCCGAGCCGCCCGCCAGCTCCACGAGCTGGAGCAGGTTCTCTGCGAGCACCAGCAGGTGCTCGGTGTCGGTCATGTCTTCCGGAGACAGCAGCTCTCGCTGTGCCAGCGTGTTCAGTGCCAGCGGCGCGAGCTGGGGATCGCGGCGCAGCGTGCGCAGCAGCCGCTCGCCCTCGCCGTCCGGCAGCGCCGTCCACAGCGCGCCGAGCATCGCCTGCGCACGCGTGCGAAAAGCCATGGCTCTTACCGCGTCGGTCAGTTGCCGCAGTGCTGCCTCCCGCTCACCGCGCGCCGCGATCCAGCCGGCCAACTCCGCCTGGGCGGCATCCGGCGGGTATTCCTCGGCCAGCACTCCCAGCAGCCCGCCCGCCGACGCCTGGGCCAGTTCACCGATCAGGGGTGCGTCGCGGCCGTCGGCCAACAGCCGCTGCCGTACGGCCCGAGTGCCGAGATCGGTGAGGCGGATGAGCTCAACCGGCCCGGCGGTCAGCTCCTCGCGCCGCCGCTCAGCCCGCTCCCGCGCCACCGGGTCCGGGGTCCGGTCTGCGACGCCCAGCAGTTGTGCCACCTCCGGCGGCATGTCCGGGGGCAGCTCCGGTCCGGCGGCGGAGAGGTCGACGTCGAGGAACACCGGGTCGGCCATCCCCCGGTCGCGCTCGATCGCGCCCAGGTCGTCCAGCAGATCGAGCACGGTGTGCAGGTCCCGGTCGGCGTGCTCGAACCACATCCGGTGCTGGAGGTCCGACCCGCCGTCGAGCTGGAGGGAGGCCCGGTAGACCAGGTGCACCGTGTCTCGCAGCCGGGGCCAGGGCATCGGGTACGGCAGGCTGTAGAGCGTGTTCAGCACATCTCCCAGCACGTCCTCGTAGACATCGAAGAGCATCGACTCGACGTGCCAGCCGCTGCGTGCCCCGATCAGGGCCTGCCGCAGCTCGAAGCACGCGTCGAAGGCGCGCAGCCACATCCGAAGCGGGTCGGCCAGCAGCGGACGGGACCTGGCCACCGCGTACAGGCGCCCTTTGACCACCCGGACCAGTCGCGCCTTCTTCGCCCACTCCGTCAGCAGTCCCAGCCGTGGCAGGTCTGCCGAGGAGCGCACCCCGTCGGTCTTGTCCCCGGTGCCAAGTGCGTCCACCAAGTCGCGGGCATCGGCCATCCGCAGCCGTCCCGTCGCCGTCACGGGGCGGCCGTCCTGTCCCGCCCACTCGGTGAGCCCATGCAACTGCACCACGGTCTTCGACGCCTCTGCCCGTCGGCGCAGTTCGTCGTCCTCGGGCAGTGCGACGGGCAGCTGCGGCTCGGCACGGGCCGAGCCGGACAGCGCGCGACCGCTCAGCCGCCGTTCCATGATCGCGTCAAGGGCCCGCTCGTCGTAAGCGGCTTCTCCGCGCCGCGCCCGGTCCGCGAAGCGCTGCATCGCCGCCCCGTCCCGGACGTCCACGCTCTGCTCGGCGGCCGTCGTCGCCCAGAACTTCGCCAGACCCCAGCGAGTGCGGTCCGCCATCGCAGCCGGGTGCTGCTCCGCAACCTTGTCGACCGCGGCGAGGCATTCCTGGAGTGCGGGGCCGCGCGGGTCCGCCAACCGCTCGGCGTGCACATAGCGCAGCAGTGTGCGCAGTGTGCCTGGGGCGTCGGAGCGTTCCTCCCCAGGGAGCTCGGTGACGTTCTGGGGCAGCCAGGTGAGCAGGAGCTCCTCCACGTGGCGCGGCTGCCACAGACCCAGTCGGCCGTCGGCGGTCGCTCGGTGCCGGTAGTCCAGAATCGCCTCGGCCGTGAACCCGTCCACCGGCTGCCCCTGTTCCCCGGCCCACCGGACCAGGCGGTCGACCAGCAGCCCACGCGCCGCCTCGAACTCCTGCTCGGCCTCCGGCTCGAACCTCATCCGCATGTCGCCCGTCCCGCCTGTCCGCACCAGTGCTCGCGGCAGCACGCTACCGCCGAATCACGGTCGTCGGATCGGCCGCGGACGAACGGCTCCAGCCTCAGGGGGTCGGCCACCGGCCCCCTGGCCGCTGAAGGCTATTCGGTGTCCTTCGGGTGTCGCGGGGAGGCGTACACCAGGATCACGGTCGAGGTATCCGAACTCACCAGGTAGCGGACCCGGCCGGCGCTGGTGACCTCGTACTCCCACTGCTCCAGCTCGGAGCCCTTCCATTCCCTGGTGGCGTGCCTGCCGCGGAGCCGGTGCTGACGGTTCCCGTCGTCACGCGACAACGGGTCGGTGCGCAGCGCCTCAAGGCAACGGTGGGCACTGGGCAGCACCGCGCGGCGCCGTTCCGGTACGCGATCGCCGAGGCGCTGCGCCTGCCGGACGCACGCACGCACCAGGAGTCCTTCGTCAGCGGGCGTTCGCCCCGGCAGTGCCGGTAGGGACGTCCTGGAGCGCGGTGGCGACCCGGATCACCGCGGGGTTCACGAAGGACCGGGCGACCAGTTCCAGCCTGGCTCCCTGCTCCTCCCCGTCGCCGACGTCGTCCGGCTCCGATCCGCTGCCAGCGGGCAGGGGCGTCTCCCGTTCCGGCAGCACGTCCGTGCAGGAACGCTTCCGGTCCAGGGCGCTCCGGAGGCAGACCGCCTCCACCGCCGCGTCCAGTCGTGCGTCCGTCAGTCCGGCGGAGGCCAGACGGCGACGCGCCTCGGCACGGACGGCCCCGTCGCAGAGGGGGGCGAGCACGAGTATCCCGTCGCTGATCTCGATGATCCGCCGGTAGAGGAGCACGTCCGGCGCACCGGACAGCTCGGGCGGCAGGGGCAGGACGACCTCCGGGACGGCCTGCCCGATCGCCTCCCACAGGGGACGGAGGCGGCGCAGTCGGCGACGGCGCCGTCGGGCGCGGCCGAGGTCGACCAGCCCCGGCCAGGCGATGCCGGCCACGATCAGGAGCAGCGTGAGCGCGAGCAGGGTCTGTGTGGTCGCGAGCATCCCTCCGATGCTCAGTGGCCAGAAGTCCCGTTGGCCCGTGACCAGGAAGGCCGCCCGGTGGGCCACGTAGAGGAAGCCCGAGGCGGTGGCCGCGCACAGGAAGTTCAGCGACGTCCTCAGCGGGCCGGGCGGCGCCTGGATCCGGTACCGGTAGCAGAGCCTTCCGGACACGGACATGCCCCAGCCGAGGTAGAGCAGGTAGACGCTCCAGTACGCGTAGATCGGTGTCGTGGGCGCCTGGGTCAGGAAGTGGGCCTCGGCGTCCGGTCGGGGGCTCAGGAAGAAGGCAGTGGACAGGGCCGCCGCCACCACCGGGAGGGAGAGCGTCCGAACGGTGCTCCGGCGGGAGCCGGAAACCGACCCCTCGACGGTGCCCCGGGTGAGGTGGCGGATGAACGCGATGAGGCAGGTCATGGCGGAGAGCGAGAACAGGTGGGTCAGGAGCGTGGTGACGCCCTCCGCCCCGGTGGCCGTCTCCAGCGCCCTGCGGATGCCGGGCACACCGACCGTGATGGACAGCGTGATCAGCGTGACCATGCCGCTGAGCAGCGCGGACCGGGGGTCCTTGGTGAGCGTCCGTCGCAGGGAGTAGACGGTCGCGATCCACAGGGGGCCGAGCAGGACCACTTCGAAGGGGCGGATGACGGTCACTCGGATGCTCCGGGCCCGAGGATGCGGGCCAGCTCGGAGAGTGCGGTGCCGGGTCCGTCGACCGCCTGGGTCCTGGTCCTGCTGTGAATGAGGGTGGCGAGCAGCTCGGCCTCGCGTTCCTGCACTTGGGAGTAGTCGGTTCGACCGCGGGCGAGAAGGCGGCGGACCATGGAGGGGTCGAGGCCGGCGAAGAGCCGTTCGACGCCCAGGGACGCGGTCTCGCCCTCCGTGCTCCCGTGGTCGAGGAGCAGGTGGGCGATCTCGTGGAGGATGATGTGCTTCTGGTGCAGCCCGTGGGTGGACGACTCGTAGAAGATGTGGTCCGTGTCGCCCAGGCTCAGCAGGAGACCGCAGACGCCACTGGTCCGGCCCGCGCCGGCGGGGAGCGGGGAGAGCGTCAGGGTGCGGCCGCGCCGTTCGGAGATGGTCCGGCAGAGTTCGTCGACGGTCTGCGGCCGGTCCAGTCGAAGGCCGTCCAGTATGCGTGCGCACCGCATGTCGAAATCACGCCATGACTCTTGGCGCATCGTGCCCCTCCCCCGACCGCGGTGGGGGTCCGACTGCGAAACGCCCCCTCGCAGACGCGAGTATAGGCAGCCGGGGCGGCGACCGCTGGGGGGTTTGCGCAGGTCGGAGTGTGGGCGCTCGGTCAGTCGGCGCGCGGTTCCGCTGCGTCGGGCGCCGACCGGCCCGTGCGGGCGGCCTGCTCGACCAGGCTACGGACGAGGTCGATCCCCTGCGCGGACGAGGTGGCCACGGCAGCCGCTCGCATGGCCACGGCGCGGACGTCGTGGCGGCGCATGGCACCCAGCAGGGCGAGCTGTGCGATCGTCTGCTCGGCGACGTCGTCGTCGATGAAGTAGGCGACGGGAACGCCGAAGAAGGAGGCGATGGCCCGCAGCGTCCCGATGGTCGGGTTGCTCGCCTTGCCGTTCACGAGCATCGAGAGGCGGCCGACGCTCAAGGACGTGCCGTCGGGTTCGTCGGCGTTCCTGATGCCGTCGACGACCTCCTGCAGCGTGTGGCGCCTCCCCAGCGGCTGGACGTTCTCGAAGAGGTACTCGAGGCGCTCGGCGAGCACCCGCGCTTCGTGGTCTTCCGTGCCGTCCGCCATCGTCCACCCTCCCATCCACGTGGTCCCGTGCCGTGGGGGAAGTATGACCCACCCGAGGGTGGCCTGGTGAAGACCGTGGTCCCGGGCGGCGGGAGCGGCAGATCACCCCGCCGCTCCCGCCGCCCGGTCGCCCTGCAGACGGATCAGACGGCCAGGGCGATCGCTTCCATGGCGCGCGCCTGGCCGGTGGTGCCGACCTGGATGTACGTGCCGGAGACGGCGCCCTGCCAGCCGAGGCCCGACAGGTGTGCCTGGCCTGCGACCTCGCCGGTGCCGACCTTGATCTCCACGGCCTCGATCGGCAGGTTCTTGCCCGTGGTGCCGATGCCGATGACCGTGCCGTCATTGCCGCAGACCCAGGACTGCCACCCGACGTTCCGGACGTGGGCGCGGGCGCACAGGCCGCCCGTGCCCTCCGTGGCGATGTGGAGCGCTTCCAGGTTGCGGGCCTGACCGGTCGTGCCGGCCACGGACCCGTTGCAGACGGCCGCCTGCCAGCCGACGCTCTGGACGTGGGCCGCGTAGCAGATGGCGCGTGACGCGGTGCTGCTCGCCGCGGCGGAAACGACGTCCGACGCCTGGGTCGCGTCCGCTGCGGCGGCGGGCGCGGCACCGGCCAGGGAGCCGCCGAGGGCGAGGGTGGCGGTGGCGAGAGCAGCAGCAATAGACTTGCGCATTTAGTGAATCCCCCGAATGCTGAATGAAGAGTTCTTGCCTGGTGAACATCACCAGATGCGATCATCCTGCCTTCGGGGCGACGCTGGAGTCAATCTTTATTGAAATTACGGCTGGAAAGCTCCCTGCCCTGGAGCGGCCCGCACGCGCAAGAGCCCGGCCGGGACGGTGACCCTGGTGGTCGC